>JAJYRM010000080.1 GCA_021794075.1 Bacteroidota bacterium
TATTGAGAATGGGCGCGTCGGCAGATTCCGCGGAGGTACACGTGGAGGTCGACCAGCGCAACAAGAAAGTTGTGGCTACCGCATTTGGAACTCCTGAATTAAGAACCAGGGATTTATCGGTTAGCTCGTTATCTGATGTTGACCTTCGAGAAGCGGCGGGGAAGAATCTGCGCGTGCCTCATGGCGATGTTGCGCTCCTTGGCGAGACAAGTCACCTCCACGTGTTTCAAGCTACGCGCTGTGAAAAATCCGTTTTTGGATTGAGGCGACGTGTCTTTCGGCCGATTGTGGTGGTCGATGGAAATGGAGTCGCGAAATTGACTTTGCCACGCGGCAACGTCACAGTGACCAGTGCCGGATCGATTTTTGAAATGTTGCCGAGAGCTCTAGATGAAAAATCGTTGTACGGAGACGGTGGTTTGGTGATGCCCGAAGTCTACCTTGCCGTTGGGGCTAAAGTAGTTGACCTATCGAATCTTGCTGGCGTAAACCAGGTCCTCGCATTATGCAGGATGGAGCTTCAGCAAATCCCGGCTTCGGAACCGATAGTTGTGATTATTTCTGAAAAGAAAATTTGAAATCGTAAATAGTTAGACTGGAGAATAGATGTCCTATCTAAAACAGGATATGCCTGAATTAAATCATCTCAGGCATTTGGCACTTCTCTATGGCGACAGCAAGAAGAAGTGGACAAAGGAAGAACTTAAATATTATGTGGCACACTTGGGGATGGATGGGAAAGCTGATGATTGGTTTTTTGATTCTTTCTTGTTCATAAGCCCGAAATCAGGTGCAGGGAGAGACTATCTGGCTGATGTGAACCTAGGCAAAACAATGTCAGGAGAGGGAGACTTTTTTCCCATGTGCTCCCCCAATCCTGCAGATAAGTCGGATTGGGAAGCCCTTCTTGCCTACTATTTTGGCGAAGGGGGAGCGCTGCAGACTCTGGATAACACAATCTCTGAAATCGCCGGCCACGTTCCGTTGCCTGCTTACAAGAGGAACGTCGTTTTATCGCTTCCATACCCGCACATAACGCAGGAGAAGTTTGGCAGAATCGGAGACGGTCGCGAGGCGCTAAATTTTTCAATCAAAGGCCAAAATCTGGAAAGTGCCACGGAAGCGCGACTCGCTGCGGAAGAATGGTTTGTGGAAAGGGTTGCAGAGCTGTGGCACAAGGGTCAATACAAACATCTCAATCTGCTTGGGCTATACTGGATATTTGAAACCATATACAGGTCTTGGGAGGTGGATGATCATGTGCTTCTCAAGGAGCTCCGCAAGCATATCAATTCGCGCGGTATGAAATTTCTCTGGATACCTTTCTACGCGACCTACAATTTCCACCTCCTTGAGGATTATGAGAAATACTATTTCGATGCGGCATTTCTGCAACCTAACTTCCTCTTCTATAAAGATGGGAAATATATCGAGACTGCCGCGACGGTCGCGAGGAAGTGCAACGCAGGAATTGAAATGGAGTACTACCTCGAACTTGACGAGCCGATCGCTATCACGGACGAACGACATTTGCGTTTTAGGGAGTATCTAAACTCCGGCGTGAAATACGGCTACATGACGGAGTCGGCCTGTGCGCACTTCCAGGGAGTCGGCTCTCTTCAAAAAATGTATTCCCATTCGGATCCGATCGAAAGGGAGTTCTATGAGGACATCTTTCATTTTGTCAAAGGCACATACGAGGTAAAGGACTATCCTCCATTGCCGCCTCGCCCTTTTTTCGTCCCCAAGAAGAAGGGAGTGATCTCGCTGGACCTTGGTGGCACGAATCTTCGCATGGCTGTTGTCGACGACACCGGGAAAATAGCTCACTGGAGCGAAGGGGATACTCCTACGAGCAGGGATGGAATCATTAGCTCGATTATCGAAAAAGTGGGTAAAGGTGTGATCTTTGCCGAATCGATGGACCTGAATGTTGTCGGTATCGGCATGAGTAGTGGCGGTAGAGTTAATTTCGAAAAAGGGATTATAGAGAATTCCACGGCACTAATTCCGGATTGGATAAACGTTCACGTCAAACAGATGCTTGAAGCTCGATTTAACATCCCTTCAGTAATTGACAACGATGGGAATTGTGCCGCGGTGGCCGAAAAAGTATTTGGGAAAGCAAAATCGGTCGACAATTTCATATCTATTGCCCTGGGAACAGGGATTGGTGGCGGCATATACGTTGACGGAAAACTGCTGCGTGGAGAAAGCAACTACACTTCTGAAATAGGTCATATCAGCGTAGATTCAAACGGCCCTAAATGTTCTTGTGGAAACTACGGATGCATAGAGTTGTACGCTTCCGGTTCTGGGCTTGCTCGATGGGCGGAAGAGGAATTATTGATGCCGCTTATGGTTGGGGCGGACGGGAACCGGTCATCAAAAGGGATTTCAGAGTCTGCCCGGCTGGGAGATCCTTTGGCAATTGAGCTACTGCGTAGGGCGGGTGAGAAACTCGGCGCAGCTGTGGTGGGACTGGTTAACATCTTTAATCCTTCGATGATAATCTTCTCCGGGCGTCTCGTAGACGTAGGCGTTCAGTACTTCGACAGTTTCAGAGAGACCTTGTTGAAGCGCGGTATGAGGCCCGCCATCGATGGTGTTGAAATAACATTCTCAACTTTTCCCCAAGAAGTAGGAATCATCGGTGCCGCGGCCCTTGCTTTCCAATCCTCTATCGAAGGTCTGTCAAGACCGTTGAACGTAAATCACCGCATCGAAAGACTCGCAAATGATTGAATTAGCCCCACATTCTAGAATGAAGGGAAGGTCTTGTGACTAATTTGAAACGTGGACTCATCGTCTCCTGCCAGGCAGAAGATGGTAGTCCTTTCAATTCCCCGCAATTCATCTCAGCCTTTGCCAGGGCCGCAGAACTGGGCGGAGCGGTGGGCGTTAGAGTTAGAGATTACGAAAACGTTCGAGCCGTCAAGAACGCAACAACGCTTCCTGTTATCGGCCTTACAAAGGGTTTCTACAAATCCGGGAAGGTGTTGATAACTCCCGTCATCGAGGATGTGTCAAAGCTGGCAGATTCAGGCGCGGACATTGTTGCCGTTGATGCTACTGGCAGGACGAGGCCTAACGGAATGTCCGGATTAGAATTTCTCGGGTTAGCGAAATCCAGACTAAACATTCCCGTAATGGCAGATATCTCAAGACTCGATGAGGCGCTTGCCGCCGCGGAAGCGGGAGCTGATTTTGTCGGCACAACTCTATCCGGGTACACTGAGGATTCCGGTCCCACTGACGGCTTGCCGGATCTGGAACTAATAAAGGCGATCTCCTCTCGTACGAGGACGCCGCTGATCGCCGAAGGGAGAATCTGGACTCCCGAACAAGCGAAGAGCGCCATTGAATTCGGCGCTTATGCGGTATGTGTGGGCACAGCTATAACTCGACCGGTAGATATCGTGCAGAGATTTGCTTTGCCGGTAATGGCCAGTATTTTATCTGCCAAACAACCATAATACGTCTCTTTCGGCGTTTGTGATTGTTGGTTACCATTTGATGTAGCCGAAGAACAAAAAGGAGAGAACAATGGCAAGTACCGTAGATCTTCCCTCCAAACAACAAAGGGTCCTCGCGTTAGACGCACTTCGCGGTCTTTCCATTTTGCTGATGGTGTTTGCATCCAGCATCCCGTTTGGAGTTGCCCTCCCTTCCTGGCTCTACCATGCGCAGGAGCCGCCTCCCACAAACGTCTTCAATCCAAAATTGCCCGGCATTACATGGGTCGACCTTGTCTTTCCTTTTTTCCTGTTCACGATGGGGGCTGCGATACCAATCGCATTATCGAAGAGGCTTCGGGGGAGAGTGTCCCCATGGAGAGTTCTACCTACCGTGCTGTGGAGGTTTGTGCTGCTGGTCGGATTTGCCATTTATGTCGCGCAGATTAGGCCTCAGGTAATTAGCAACAATCCAAACTCGGCGGTATGGCTTGCCGCGCTTGTCGGCTTCGCGCTCCTCTTTCCAGCGCTAGCGAGGTTTCCGAAGGATTGGTCCAAGACAAGGAGATATTCGGTAAGGGTAGTCGGGTGGATCGGCGCTGCTATCTTGATGGCCATGCTGCGGTTTCCTGATGGTTCGGGCTTCTCGCTTTATAGGAGTGACATCATAATCCTGGTGCTCGCGAACGTGGCCCTCTTTGGCGGCGTAATATGGCTCTTCACTCGCGAGCATCTGTTCGCACGCCTGGGGATCATGGGTTTCCTAATTGCCCTCCGTCTGTCTGCCGGAACGTCCGGATGGGTTCAAGCTTTTTGGAATCTCTCACCCGTTCCGTGGGCTTATCAATTCAGGTTCCTGCAATATTTGTTGATAGCCATCCCCGGCACAATCGTTGGCGACCTGCTTGTGAAGTCGATGGATTCTTTTTCAGGTCAATCTGTCGCGGAAAAGAGTTGGGATTCAAAAAAATTGTTCTTCATCTCGGCAGTAATGATAATCATCAATGTGGCTGTTGTGGCGGGGTTTGAAGCTCAATGGGTGTTTGGAACCACTGTTATATCTGTTGTCCTATGCGTGGTTGGCTGGCAATTGCTGAGGGCTCCGGTTTCGCCAAATGAGCGCCTCCTCAATGTTCTTTACAAATGGGGAGTGTACTGGTTCATGCTCGGGATCCTTTTTGAACCGTATGAAGGGGGAATCAAAAAAGACCCATCCACTCTAAGCTACTACTTTGTGACCAGCGGACTGGCGATTTTTGTTCTCATGGCCCTAATCATTTTCGTGGATGTCTTTCAGGCGAAAAAGGGATTCTCTTTTCTCATAGACAGCGGCCAAAATCCGATGGTGGCATATTCCGGAATTAACAGCCTGATATTGCCTCTACTCGCTTTGACAAGGTTAAACATTCTTTTGCAGGATATTACCCCGACTCCATGGTTGGGCGTGCTGGGAGGAGCGTTCGTCACTTACCTGGTGGCATTGGCTACCACGATCTTTACCAGGAAACAAATCTTCCTGAGGACCTGAAGTTTGCTCTAAGCACGGATTTCTTGGGCGGGCGACGAATTGTGTTTGAATTTTCAGTGCGGCGAATTCAGAAAGGGCGGTTGTGGTATGGAAGAAAATGTCTACTAAGACACATAAGGAGGAACAAATGAAAAGATTCTTATTGCTCGGTCTGATGGGCCTTCTTGCCTTCTCAGTCCCCGCATTTTCACAGACAACCGTTCTATGGCAGAAGACGGCAGCGACGAGCAGCTTGCCATCGTGGTTTGCGACGAACAATACGCAGAGGAACTTTGCGTATGCCGATATCGGAGGGAGTGGCCATCTGTATGTGACGAAGGCCGGAGGCCTATCTCCGATCATGATACTCGACGCGAGTACGGGAGATTCAATAGGCACGCTGAACGAGACGGGGATATCGGGAGGTACATTCGAACTGGACGACATAGAGTCGTCGACAAACGGAGTGATATTCGCCGGGAACCTGACGATAAACGCGAAGACGAGTCCGTTCAAGGTATATGAATGGACGAGCGAGAGCGCGACGCCGAAGGCGGTGATAAGCTACTCGGATAGCTCGTACCGATTGGGAGACCACTTCACTGTGACGGGATCTACGGTTGATAACAGTGTTGCGGTGTGGGTAGCCGCGACTAACGGTTCAGCCGTAGTGAAGTTCACGACGACGGACAACGGTGCGACATTCACGCCGACAGTGATAAAGCTGGATTCCGTGATAGGGTCGGTACCGAAGGTGGCACCGCTGGGGAACGGAGACTTCTTTATAAGCTCTGGTGGAAAGGGAATAGAGGAGTTCGACAGCACGGGTAAATTTATTGGAAGTGTTGCTTCGATGCCGTCATCGCTGGGCAGCATGGCTTACATATCGGGTGGATCGCCAGCAAAGTCGTATGTGTTCGGTTACGATTACACGAACACAGTTGGAGCGCCGCCACAGTACGTACAGGTTACGGACATAACGAAAGGCATAACGAGCGCGGATTCTGTTTCGGCAACCCCGGTGCTTGGCACAACTCTGAACGCCAATGGTACTGGTGACATCGCGGTGACCGATAACGGAGACGGTACAGTAACGATTTACGTGCTCTCTACCAACAACGGCATCGGTGCTTACAAGTTCACCGCGTGGCAATTACCTCAATTGCCTGGGTCGATGCCGGCAGTTTGGCAGGATTCAAGAGCGACCAACAACCTTCCCTCGTGGTTCAATACAAGCAACGAGGAGCGCAACATGGCTTATGGAACCGCGGGAGGAAAAGAGGATCTATACCTGACGTACGGAGGACCGTCTCTGGCGCCTGTTCTTATACTAAATGCGGCGACGGGGGATTCCGTGGGAACGTTGGATACGACCGGCATATCGGGCGGTGTTTTCCCATTGAATGGTATCGGTGTATCGACGGATGGAGTGATCTTCGCATCGAATCTTACAGTGAACGCGAAGACTACGCCGTTCAGGATATACGAGTGGACTAGCGATACCGCGATGCCGAAACTTGTGGCTACATTTTCAGACAGCGCCTATCGGCTTGGAGATCACATAACGGTGACGGGCTCGACGAGCGACAACAGCGTCACAGTCTGGGTAGCGGCAACGAGCGGATCCGCTTTGGTGAAGTTCACAACGACAGATAACGGCGCGGCATTCACGCCGACGGTGATACCTCTTGCGTCGAGTGTCGGGTCGACTCCGAAAGTGAGTCTGACCGGAAGCGGAGATATCCTCATCAGTTCTGCCGGCGACGGGATAAAAGAATATGATGCGACCGGCAAATACCTCGGAACGGTTACGGCTATGCCTATTACCGTTGGGAGCATGGCTTATATAGCCGGAGGCTCTCCAATGAAGGCCTACGTATTTGGCTATGATTACACGAACATCACCGGCATCACCCCCCAGTTTGTGGAAGCCGAGGACGTGACAAATGGAATTAGCTCTGCCGATTCGGTGGGTGCGACTCCTGTGCTCGGAACCGCTTTGAACGCCAATGGAACCGGCGACATAGCGGTAAGAGATAACGGCGATGGTACCTTGACGATCTACGTGCTTGCGACGAACAACGGCATCGGCGCCTTCACATTCAACGCGTGGCAACCCGCTCCGCCGGCCGTTCGCCAAACAATGCCCGTTCTATGGCAGAAGACGGCAGCGACGAGCAGCTTGCCATCGTGGTTTGCGACGAACAATACGCAGAGGAACTTTGCGTATGCCGATATCGGAGGGAGTGGCCATCTGTATGTGACGAAGGCCGGAGGCCTATCTCCGATCATGATACTCGACGCGAGTACGGGAGATTCAATAGGCACGCTGAACGAGACGGGGATATCGGGAGGTACATTCGAACTGGACGACATAGAGTCGTCGACAAACGGAGTGATATTCGCCGGGAACCTGACGATAAACGCGAAGACGAGTCCGTTCAAGGTATATGAATGGACGAGCGAGAGCGCGACGCCGAAGGCGGTGATAAGCTACTCGGATAGCTCGTACCGATTGGGAGACCACTTCACTGTGACGGGATCTACGGTTGATAACAGTGTTGCGGTGTGGGTAGCCGCGACTAACGGTTCAGCCGTAGTGAAGTTCACGACGACGGACAACGGTGCGACATTCACGCCGACAGTGATAAAGCTGGATTCCGTGATAGGGTCGGTACCGAAGGTGGCACCGCTGGGGAACGGAGACTTCTTTATAAGCTCTGGTGGAAAGGGAATAGAGGAGTTCGACAGCACGGGTAAATTTATTGGAAGTGTTGCTTCGATGCCGTCATCGCTGGGCAGCATGGCTTACATATCGGGTGGATCGCCAGCAAAGTCGTATGTGTTCGGTTACGATTACACGAACACAGTTGGAGCGCCGCCACAGTACGTACAGGTTACGGACATAACGAAAGGCATAACGAGCGCGGATTCTGTTTCGGCAACCCCGGTGCTTGGCACAACTCTGAACGCCAATGGTACTGGTGACATCGCGGTGAAAGAGAACAGCGACGGGTCGTTAACCGTATTTGTGCTATCGACGAATAATGGAATTGGCGCTTACACGTTTGCCGCCCAGCTTACGGCGATAAAGCAGGAAAAGAACCTGGTTCCAGATTCCTATGACCTTAGCCAGAATTATCCGAATCCGTTTAATCCGACAACTCAGATCAGTTACTCCATCCCCAAGAACAGCTTTGTGACTTTGAAAGTATATAATGTCCTTGGTCAGGAAGTCGCCACGCTTTTTGCCGGAGAACGGAGCGCCGGGACTTATACGACGACGTTCAACGCTTCGCGTTTTGCTAGCGGAGTCTACTTCTACCGCTTGAGTGCCGGTAGCTTTGTCAGCATCAAGAAAATGGTTCTCATCAAATAATTACATTTGTCGCCTCAGGTCACGTTATTTGTGAGAAAACCTGAAGCGAAGGGTGAACGAAGAGAACCAGATAGAAGAGAAGTAAGAAATTCGTTCCGAGCTATTCCTTCGGAGGGGGAGAGTTCGTATGGGAGTTAGAGAACTCATACGGTCTCTCCCCGGATGAGGATCTGGTTCAGTTTGATAAGAAGGATTGCTTCTCCTTAAGCAGAACCCGTCTTGGCCGCAACATCATCGCCGGGGCGGGTTTTTATTGGGGGCACGGCCATCGGGCACAGATACCTTTTGTTGCGGACCCTTCCGTAGTTATTGTCGACCGCAATGTATCCTTCCTGCTTCGGTTTGACCTCGCGACATATCCGTATACCCGATTTGCTTAGCTTGACTATCTGGCCAGCTAGTCTGCACGGATAGATCGGCGATGTGTTCGGCGGGTATTTTTCTCTTAACCATTTCGATATGCCTCCACGTCAACGTGGATTTGGAATCCAATGCACGTCTCCACCTTATGCCAACTCGTAGGTTGATCAATCTGCTCCAATCGTTGCATCGCTACTTCTATAGTTAAGTAATGCTATGACCGTTCATGCTTTCTGGCGTTCTTGATATCTTTCCATAGCGAATCGTCTTAGGACTACCGCGCTTAGGGCATCTCATCCTGCGAATTCAGCTCGGTCATTTCTCCATTAATGTCTCCAGCATCAGGTCCGAGCCCGCAGGATGCTTCGGAGGCCGGATAATCTTGGCGTGTTCAACTAGCTTGACTACTTATCGCGCTCTCACAAACCGAGTGTTGATACGCCACCCCGTGAGAGAGGGTTTGCCTGTGCCTTGCAAGTACATTAACTTGGCAGTGGTTCAATACGAAAGGCGGAGTCTGTGACAGCAAAAGTTTACATCCAAGCAGATGCGGATTTGAATGGGGAGTACTAATCTAAGGGAGGAAGACGATGGCTGATCAAGCTTGTGAACACTGCGCTTTGAGGGCGAAATACGATAACAACCCGAAATCTATTGCCGGCAGATTCTGGCGCTGGCATATCAACTTCTGCCCTGGCTGGAAGAAGTACTTCACGTCGCTCAATTCGGAAGATAAATCTAAGATTGCCCAACGCTATAACTTCAGCAAGTACAAATGAAAGGCTAGCAACAACGTACCTCGAACTAATGGGCCGCGCGGCCGTTTATTGCACGAGATAGCACATGAAGATTGGGCTGAGCCGAATCAGAAAAATGGTTGGTGTGCCTGTGCCTCCATTTGTCCAGGGGCGAGCAATGACATCTGTATTCAATCTGACTGCATCGCCGACCGACAACTTTCTCGTTCCTTTACGTCCTAATTAGAATTTCGCGGTCCCATGCTCATTCGCTTCCAATCTTACTTACCTATTTTATCACGACTCCTTTGTCGGGCTTCGCGAAATATTTCCGGCGGAGGACCGTGTTCAGGAGTCACACGAACGCTAACATGAGCAAACGACTTATATCGTGATAGACAAATTCCTCTTGCCATTGGATTCCATGGGTATTAAATCAATTCTCATCCCAACTGACGGCTGCGTAGGGTGAGGCGCGCGAGGGAGTTGAGATATAACACTGCATGGTTCATGTTTGCGTGCGCCAGCATCGGAGCTCGTGACAATATGATTGCCGCGTACTTTCGGTATGAAGTCTTCTCAAATTTATCTGATTACTCTAATTAGAAATGGAGTAAATATGAAACGATTGGTTGTGTTCCTTTCTGTCGTGCTTATGGTGGCACAAGCGTTTGCGCATGGAGAAAATGAGCGCCTCGACTCACTTATGTCATCGCTTTATCCGAAGGATAATCCTGGGGCGGCAATAGCGATAGTCAGGAATGGGAAAGTAATCTTCAAGAAAGGCTATGGCATCGCGGACCTGGACTCAAAAAAGCTTATTACTCCTTCGACCAATTTTAATATCGGTTCCATGACAAAGGAGTTTACTGCGTATTGCGTTTTAAAACTGCATAGTGAGAAAAAGCTGTCGTTGAATGACAAACTAATTAAGTTTTTCCCGGCCTTTATTCCTAAGGCGGCAAGCGCTATTACAATTCGTAATTTGCTCACGCACAGCTCGGGAATAATTGACTATTACAATTACGTCGATACGAAGCAGTACACTGAGTTCTCCGATGAAGATATTTTGTCGGCATTGAAAAAAGTTGACTCCGTCTATTTTCCCGCGGGTTCCCGGTTCCGTTACAGCAACACAGGATACTGTCTGCTATCATTGATAATTCAGAAGGTGTCAGGGAAAACATTCCCTGAATTTGTGCGGAATAATATTTTTGAACCATTAGGAATGGAAAAGAGCGATGTGATACATCCGGGCTTCAAGATCTCGAATCGTGCGTTTGGCTATGAATGTGACAATGACAGCTTTAAGATTTCTGACGCTAAACAGAGTTTGTTCTTTTCCACTGAGGGAGATGGGGGAGTCTACACTTCCATCGATGATTACGTGAAATGGCTAGTCGCGATTCGATCGGGGAAAGGGCTGAACGCGCGTTTGATAAGGGAAGCTCAGTCGCCAGAATTTGTAATTGATTCCAGCAGGGATGTGTCTTACGGCTATGGATGGTTTATTGCCGGATCGGGCAACGATAGACTTGTCTATCATCCCGGTTCAAATGGGGGATTCAGATCGATTGTCTTCATGAAACCCTCACAAGATTATGCGGTAGTTATCTTTTCCAACCGAAGCGGAATCGACTTGGAGGAGCTCATCCGCCAGGTGAATAGGATATACCACGTTGGCGATAGTGCTTATGTCAAGACTGATTTGATTACTTCTTAGCCCTTGAGAGTTGTTAGGTGTCTCAAGTCGGAACACCGGTTTGATGAACATTCCACGGATCGCGGCACTGTGACTCCAATTCTTTGACCCCCTCGGGTTAGATCGGATTTGTTCGCGATCGATTTGCCGGCGGCAAACGGGATATCCGACCGGTTCTTGGCGGCCTCGCACTTGCGCTATCTCGTAACTCAAAGGCTGGATTACATATGCGGCTATTTACCTTGAAACACTTATACCCACATCGTGAAAGTGTTGAGGGAATTGCGGTGTGATGCAGATCAACTCAAGGTGGTAAAAGTTGTTCCATGGCATTAAGTTATAGCCGGAGAGTCTGTACCACCGTCGTTGTTAGCTTCGCACAACAAGTGGGATGAACATGGTCGGTGAGCAAAAACTTCTGGTTATCGCGGTTGGTTCTCTCCTCATATCAATCGCTATCCTCGTGGGTTATTCACTTTTCAAAGGAAGCGCTGTCACTACGAACCGTGAACAGCTGGTTACGAATTTGATGGCGCTTGCCTCAAAGGCTCAGGTCCATTACAAGAAGCCTGCTTTTATGGCAGGTGGAGAAGGAAGTTTCAATAATTTCCAGCTAAGCCCTGGTGACACAGGAAACGCTAATGGCAGCTATTCGTGTTCGAAGAAGAAGCCAAAAAATTCCAAGTACGTGCCAGGCAATACAAATCCCATCCAACACTCGGCCAAGAAGATTTATATCGTGGGTTGTGGCAAGGAGATCGGGACAAACCACCGTGACGTTGTTAAAGTCTATATCATTGTGACTCAAGACGCCTTCGAAACGAAAATATTAAATTAGCCGGCCCTCTTGGCGCATCTCATCGCAGAAACGTTCGGTTGTCACTCCAGGCAAAGTGGTAGAGCTTTCATTTCGAGTAATTGTCCGTGGTAATTGGCGAATAGGAATGTCTAGAAGGCGAATAGAGCGGTTCGTTTCCTAATTTCACGGACACACAGGGCGGAGCCGTGATACGAGTGAAGAGGTAAATGAATTCACAAAAACTGTGTCAACGGCACTTGTTCACTCTCTGTGATCAGAAGGTTCACATTCCGGGCGTAAGTCGCAGGTGCGACCCTCTCGAACAAAACAGCTGAAACCAAAATGGGCACGGTGTGGCGTAGTTAACTTTATCTGAGGCAGAGCTTACAACGGTGGGCGTTATAAGCACGAAGCAGCGGTCAATGATCCCCCTATGGGGTCACCATGCGGGGGAATGGGCATCACCTCACGCGAAATCGGTGATTCTTTGGATCAGTAGAGCTTCGAAGCTATCGGCAATGGATGCAGGTCAATAGGGGATATCCTCAACTAGGAGGAAACGAATACTCACTTTGCACCATTAAAGAACCGTCATCATTGACAATTGTGGATGAGTCGGCGGAGACATAGTTTTGCACGAAAATGGATGGAAACAATTCTGGAAAGACGCGTGCAGCGAAACATATTTTGGTTTTGTGCTAATCACAATTCCGTCAACGTTCGTAGAATTGTCTACGCGGCATCGGCCTCGATAGCAGGAATAGGAATCGGCGTCAAGGCGTGATAAGAAGCCGCAGGACGGTAGTTCGCCGTATGTTGAACGAAGACAAGAACAACTCCGGAAACTATTGCTTGTGTGACTGAAGAAGCGAAGCTATGACAACAGCTCGTGTAATATGGCATGTCCTAACCGCTTTGTTCTTGGAAGGTATTGTCCTGCTTCACCCGGAAAGGAAGGTCGCTTTCTCCGAAGGAGAAGAGGAGTAGAGAAGCGATTGTACATTTTAGTGGCACGTGTCCCGCTTGTGAGACAGGGACGATCACGTCTTAATGACCATGCGGTTTGCCTGCGCGAAGCGACACTTATTTGTGGATAAGAACCTTGAGGCGCGGCGCACTACTCGATGTGGATCAAAATGGTTGTCCAGCAAACACGGAATCCTAATGACTTTTGATGCGAAGAAGTACTCCCGTGATTGGCGAGACGCAAACGTTATGACATTTGCTTCTCTGCGGATTCAAACGGGTTAATAAAATCGCGAAGGCGGATGATGTGACAGAGGAGAGGAGATAACGAACATGACAAGATTAGAATCTATTTTCTTTTACATGGTTGGGCTCTCGATAATGTTGCCCTTTTCAGCCGTCATGGCACGTCCGCCGGCGACTTCACTTGGGCCCGATCAGCGGTTCAAGGTTGACATTCTTGTCTTCGTAGCACATCCAGATGATGAATCCCTGATTGCGGGGTATCTGGCCCGCGCAGTGCTGGATGAGCACAAAAAAGTTGCCGTCGTTTTTGCGACAAGAGGAAACGCGGGCGAAAACCTTGTGGGGTATGAGCAAGACAGGGCGCTCGCCGAGATCAGGGAACAGGAGGCGAGAGAGGCCCTGGCTTCGATCGATATCCATGAAGTATGGTTCCTGCGTGCCCCGGATACACCGTGGTTGGACCTTCCGGACGTGCTGCGGTCGCTCGAATCGTGGAACCACGGCAGAGTACTGGAGGAAGTCGTAAGGTTTATTCGACTTACTCGACCTGAAGTGGTAATTACGATGCTGCCGGACGTTGTGGTCGGCGAGAACCATGAAGATCACCAGGCCGCTGGAGTTATTGCAAGCGAGGCATTCGACCTTGCGGGTGATCCGACATGGTTTCCGGAGCAAGTCGCTGCACCGGCAGATCACCTCTGGTATTCGAATCTCATGGAGGGGCTTCATACTTGGCAGCCGGAGAAACTTTATTACTTCACGGATGCGACGCAGCTTCAATTTGTCAGTGGTAAAGGCCCTACCTATTCTATGACCGCCATCTCTCTTTCTCAGCACGTCTCGTACGCAAGACTCGCGGCACGAGAAAAATCATATCACAAAACGCAGTACGGCGATGGACCTGAAAAGGACCTTGCGTTCGCTAACCTTGAACATTTCGAAAAGCCACTGACATTTATCCTCGGCAAGTCTCTTGTCGGTGGGGCGACTACGGGTGATATCTTCCAGGGGGTGGTGCCGGGCCCGATCCCATTTCATCCTGTTCGAGGTTACAGGCCCAATCCCAATCCACCAAAGTTCTGGATCGAGCTTGGTGGCGGATGGGCGTTCTACAGGCGCTTCTATCCTGCACATGACCTTGTATCCATGGAGCATCTACTGTTGCCCCAGATCGGAGTCAGCAGCGGGCAAGACTTTTCGATACCGCTCATATTGCACAACAATGCCGCCAAGCCTGTTCTGTTTAATCTGAAGACGAGTATGCCGTACGGCTGGTCCCTTGACAGCAATTCATCGATGTACGCGCACCATTATATACCGGAAACGTCTTTCTTAGTCGGTCCGCACAATTATTTCCCGATCCGTATCAGAATGGTGGCAGCGCAAGTGACCAGTTCGAAGTGGCAGGATATAGAATGGACCGCGGAAGCGGATGGCAGGTCACTGACGCCGGTGATGTTGAAGATTTATGACGAGGCGAATCACTAGTTCTGATGAACTCGAAGTCTTAAGCAGACTAAAACTTGCTTGCAGGCGAATTTGCAGCGTGCGTTTAAGAGCTGGCATTGATTTGTGGTAAGTGTGTGTACCGCGGATACAGATATGTAACCTTTCGCGTCACCACAATTGATGATTTTTGATCCTCAGTGCTTTTGCTGAAACTATCTGACTTATTGCGTCGTTAGGGTAAACCGCGAACACGGCGAGGCGGACGCCCGTGCAACCGGCTGCATTTGGAGTTCGAGTACATCAAGGGGTGTTCCACTTTGCCATAGTAAGATGTCGCTCGCGTCATTGTCATGAATGTCGCAGGCGGAAGTGACGATCTAATATAGGCTATGAGGTAACGGCTTGGATGAATTGATACGGGTACGATATCGCGGTGTTTCGCCTGCAGCAGCCGTCGGATCTAGGCGCTGTTCCAGCCTCCCACCTACCTCCCCGCGTCAAGCATCGCCATTTGATTTCTCAAAATTCAAACTGAGGAGGGATTATGCAAACAATCTTACACGAAATGAAATTGCGCCTGATGGCGAAAGGGATCGTATGGTCCTTTATTGCCGCATTGGCACCATTATGTACTGGGGTGTGCCAGAATATCGGGAATGTATCGGGTGTCGTTACAGACGCCGCCAGCGGTCAGCCGCTTCCTGGCGCTACGGTCATAGTCGTTGGGACTAGCCTTGGCGCTTCCTCTAATTTGAACGGCAGGTACGTAATTCAAAATGTCCCCGCGGGACATTACAGATTGCGAGCCGCGTACATTGGGTATAAACCAAAATCCGTTGAGGTCACAGTGAGCGGTACGGCGAACGTCGTAGCGGACATTAAGTTGTCAGCAGTCGGCGTCCGCGCAAAGGGGGTGACTGTTACTTCCCAAGCGAGCGGTCAGAACGAGGCAATCAACCAACAGATATCGTCAATTCAAATCACAAACGTTGTATCGGCTGCGAGAATACGGGAACTCCCTGACGCTAACGCCGCCGAGTCTGTCGGTCGACTCCCGGGAGTGTCGGTATTACGTAGCGGCGGAGAGGGTAACGAAGTGGTTATAAGAGGGCTTGCTCCGAAGTACAATGAAATCGAAATAAACGGCGTCGAACTTGCTTCGTCGAGCCCCAATGACCGGAGTGTCGACCTGAGCATGATTTCTTCAAACATGTTAGAGGGTATTCAGGTGTCAAAAACCGTGACTCCCGATATGGACGCCAATGTGATTGGGGGAGTCGTCAATTTCCAACTCAGAGAGGCGCGAACCTCAAAGCGGGGAGGACCGGAGTACCACCTTCTCGTCCAGGGAGGATACAATAATTTATCCGATGCCACCAACAAGTTGAATAATTACAAGTATGTTGCCAGCGCAGAAGACAGGTGGTTGAACAACCGTTTCGGAGTCCTGGCGGAAATCGAGGCGGAAAGAAGGAATTTGACATCGAACGAATTGGGAGCGACCTACGACCATCTCGGGAGCAGCACGACTCAATACACTACAACGGCCTTGAATCTCAGCGATATCCCGAGAGACCGAAGAAGGTACGATGGGACAATCGTTATGGACTATGTGCTTCCGCAGGGCTCAATCAAGTTCTCCAATTTCCTTGCGACCGGACAGACAGCCGTCCAGGATAGAGGGGAGACCTTCGATATCGCGAACAATCAGCATGACTACTCGCTCGGTTACTCCAACAGCAGGCTGAGCATCATAGACAATTCAATAGAGTTTCGGCAGCGCCTTCCAATCTTCAACGTGGATGCCACCTTTTCCCACGTGTACACCGAGACTCGTAACCCGAACAACTGGACAGTGAGTTTCCTTCAAACCTCCGCAGGGCTCGATCAATTTGTCGGGCAAACCAACGTCAATCCCAGGTCTATTCCACCTGCCGCTAACGACAACCTCGCAAGCACGATCCTCAATAATTTCATAACCAACAGCAGCTTCGCGAGAGAACGCGATTTGACTGGAAACCTGAACCTCGGAAAGTCAGTGAACTTTTCAAATATGGTAAGGGCGTACATAAAGATTGGAGGCGAATACAGGTACCTGACGAGATCTTACGCGGTCACTCAATTCGGTGGGGATGGCCTTGCTCTTGCGAGCGCCACGTATGTGGACAGCCTGATTTGTTCGCCGTTTTCGTCCGCCAGAAAATATATCGGTAGCACAGTGGTGCCGATAACGGCATTTGTCGACCCAAACTTCAGCTACGGCACTTTTCTGAATGGCCAGTACTCGATGAACGCGCCAATCAGCTACGGAATGATGGCGCAGGCAGCCTCCGTTCTGGAGAAGAACGCCGCGTTAATCGCGCAGAACGACGCCATCTCTTATGCCCGCGATAACGTTCAGTCGACCACTAACAACTATAGCGGACATGAAAATCAAGACGCCTTCTACGCGATGGCAACAATAGATATCGGTCCTCGAATTGTTCTTATCCCCGGCGTACGTTATCAGAATCTCCGGACTACATATACTGCTCCCCGCGGCATCGAGCCGGCATTGACTGACTACCCGTACAACCATTATGACACAACAGTCACGATGAATCACGGATACTGGCTGCCGGATGTCGCTTTTCGATATAAACCTCTATCATGGTTCGATGTCAGGCTCTCGTACACCCACACACTTGCCTACCCTGATTTCAACTCTATCACTCCAAGGATCGATGTCTCGAACGGATATATTCAGTACAATAATTATACTCTCATACCTTCTCGGTCCACGAATTACGACGCTTATTTCTCCGCCTATGATAATTCAATAGGCCTGTTTACCGTCGGCGTGTTCAACAAGGAAATAGCCGACCTGATTTACCCCTGGTCGTTCCATGTCGGCCTCGACCAGGCGCTGAAGTACTATCCGCCGCAGTTGATCGGGACAACGACTCCTTTCGTCAGTCCGACAATTGCCACATTCATAAACGACTCAAGCACGATCGACGAATGGGGGATGGAACTAGACTGGGAGACGCACTTCTGGTATTTGCCAGATCCCTTTTCGGGGCTTCTGCTCGATGTGAACTATACCCACATCTACGCGAACGCTCACTATCCTTATGTCTCTTACGTGAAACCGGGATATCATACGCTTCCGACAGCAGTCGATACCTCATTTGTCTCGCCGCTCCTTTATCAGCCTGATGATATTGTGAACCTATCGGTGGGGTACGATTTCCTTGGCTTTTCTGCTCGGATCTCCCTTTTGTACCAGGCAAAGATATTTACCGGTCCGAATTTCTGGCCGCAGCTGCGAACCAACACTTCCGCGTATACGCGGTGGGACCTGGCTGTAAATCAAAACCTGCCATGGCGCGGTCTTCAGCTTTACGCGGAGTTGAACAATATCAACGGCGAAAACGATATCAGCGTGATTCAGGCGGCCGCGGGTGTCCCTGCATCTGAACAGGATTATGGGATGACGGTGGACGTAGGCTTGAGATTAAAATTATGACTTTGATGAACTGTCACGATTTGTTACTAAATGTCACCGCAAAGAAAGGGACATCAATATGTCCGAATGACGTCAAGAGTTTATGTCAAGGAGGATTTATCATGAGAACAGTTTTCGACTTATCCGGATTACAAACCAGACAGGGCTTCAGTTGGACAAAAGGCCTAAATAGAGAAAGTGTCTCACGCACTCTAATAATTTGGGCCTCGCTTGTCTTAATTATCTTCGCGTACCCTCGGCAATCGCTCGCCCAGGGAGATACGTTGACGGTCTATGCGGGCGGGACTAATAATCTGACGCTGGACCAAATCATTGGCAACGACACCACCGCCGGCGGCTTTCAGAAACACAAAGTTTACAAACTGGTATCGCTCGATACGACTTATATTTTCGACGCCCCGATAAACTTGAGATCGAGTGTCACTATAATGGGTGTGCCGGATCCCGCGACGGGTCGCCCACCTTGCATTCAGCCGGACGTACTCATCGATTGGTCCGTACCCCCCGATCTTTTTCACATACTCGGGTCCGGTGCGCATGTTACAGTGAAAAACCTCTATCTCCTCGGCTCCGCACTCGATGGTTCGCAGAACGGCGGCGGTGTTGCGATAAGAGTGTTTGCAGACAGCGTCAGGCTTGTTTGCGACCACGACGTCTTCGAGGAGTGGCTTGGGTACGCTATCGGATATGACGGGAATTGGGATAGCTCCTTCCTTACGAACTGCGACTTCCGCAACGCCAACCATCCGTTAAGTCAATATGTGGGAGAAGTTATCAGAAATGAGCCCGGCAACGTCTTCACCGACTCGCTAGTGATGAGGGACAATACAATCTTCTGCATAAACGCATACGCGGCTTGTCCGGTCACGAAATATTATGAGACGTATTTTGAATTTTCTCACAACGATGTGATTTACACATTCAAGAATCCGTTTTTCATCTTCAATGTTACTAACGCGAAGATCGACAACAATATTTTCTATGGCGCCTGGGCAGGTGGGATAAATTTTCAGGAATATCCATGGTGGGATCAACTATGGACACCGGCAAAGGGATCTATCATAGACATGGATCGTCTCGATTCAATGAACGCTGCGGTTTTCGATCCGGCCGACGTTGGGAAGAGCGCTCCGGTGCTCGACTCGTTGGCCGAGATGAGGCGAACCGTGCAGGTGGACAACAATGACTGCTTCTGGCCGGCAAAACTCACCACTTTCTGGCACGATTGGGACGATACTGCCCATTTCAACGCGTCGGGCGATTCGATTATCACGCCCACATGGATGAATAATCGCACGACACACATGTTCACGGACAAGACACAGTGGCCGGGCTTCGTCGCGAAGAACAACCAGTTCGTCGATCCGGGGTTTGGCTCTGAAATATTAAATGTCCTTGACAACACGGGAGGGGGAATGGGAGTCGGCTTTTTCAAATATTTCAGGGAAATCAGGACCGGCACTGCCGCCACTGATGTGTGGGGGTACAAGCTGACCCAGGTAAACGGGAATAAGATCAACTGGGTGCCCCCTTGGCCTCTTCCTGAGACACAGTTGCTTCGTTACACAAATACCGCGCTTGAAAATTCAAGCTCGGACGGTTTGCCGCTGGGTGACCCGAACTGGTTTGCGGCGGCCCCGCCGAAACAATCGCCGGTCGTTTCTCGTCCGGATGTCATGCTCGGCAATAATTATCCAAATCCGTTCAATCCGACCACAGTTATCAGATTCGAGGTGCCGAGTTCGGGGTTCGTAAGTTTGAAGGTTTATGATGTGCTCGGCAGGCTGGTGAAAACACTCGTCGACAACATCGAGAGCACAGGTTATCACGAGGTCGTGTTCAGCGGCGCCGGTCTCGCAAGCGGAGTGTATTTCTACACGCTGAGGCAGGGAGCGTCCGTGATTACGAAGAAGATGCTCCTGCTCAAATAAAAAACAGACGTGGTTTTCGATTAGTCATTATTGCTCGACATTCCATCCTGAGACCTCGAGACGTGGCTTCTGCCCATCGAGGTCTCGGGCATGGAAGCTCCCTTCAACGGTTCGTTCCTCGCCAGGCAACAAGGAGACATAGTTAGTATTCCAGAAAACCGGAAGGACGGTTTCGTCGCTATCCCCTCTCTTAACGGAAACGTATGCCATGAAGGCAAGATGGGGCGTCCGATTCTTAAGGGTGACAGAAACGTGATAGCGGTCGCCCCTCTTTGTCATTTCATCCTTGATGACATCCAGTTTCACCATCGGCAGATCGTTGAGCTCCTTCAAATCGGCATTGGAACTTCCGGTCACGTACCAAGTAGACTCCTTTTCGTTGATCACGTCTGGTATTGTCGACAGAGCGTAAAAATTGTCGTCGACAATCCTTCGCCCTCGATACAATTTCAAATCCAGGAAATAGGTGTGAGTCGACGGATGCAGGACTGGTATCGTTGTGATTTTCTCCGACGAATTAGCTTTCGAATCCATCATTTCATCAAACGTGAATATCGGTTTCAAGGTGAAGTCGAACGCCGTCGCTTCGAGCTTCAGTCGTCCTGAGTCTTTGAGGGTTGAATTAATGGCGTATATACCACCGGTAGCATAATCATATGCGACGTGAATCGGTCTGCATGCCTCTTGCGCCCCATAGAATGCGCCCGTCGGATTCAGATAATAATCGTAGAGCTGCCACCACATTTTCGGCCAGGCTGTGTTGTACATCCATTGGATCACGCCGGTTGATTTAAATTTATTCGCGCCGAAAGCCTCGTACATCGCCCTGAGGCCGTCATAGTTCATCA
>JAJYRM010000004.1 GCA_021794075.1 Bacteroidota bacterium
TCGCCGGGTCTAACGTGTAAACAATTGGCGCACCGAATTGTGATATCTGTTTCGAATAGTAACGGTCTGCATCAAGCTCGGAACCGTACACTTGAATCGAATCAAGGAGGCAATCTATGGCGAGATACATCCTAGCAGCGGCCGAGCGGACAACAACCTTCATGGGGTGGTAATTTCAGCACGATGTTCGCAGACTATCCAGGCTGTTTGAGACACCTAGTCTGATCATGTATACAGACGGTACGTCGACGGAACGACAGCTAAAGGATAGTTGTTTTGCTTATTGACACCTCGAGATGAGTGTGAATTTCGTAGCCACGGCGTAAATACACTCAGATTAAGCAGAATCAATGACTAGAAATATGTAGACAAGAATACACACTTGACACAGTTGTCCTTCGCTTGTCACGAGAGTATACTCTTAAAGATGTATGCGTCATTCAAACAGAGTACGAGTTGCGAGCATGTTTTCGTTTGAGTGTAGCAAACATATACATGCGAGGAATGGTTTTTATCCGGATCATTGCCGGAAGATAAGTCGGCCTTAGTCACTTTTAGGAGGAAAATATGGCAAAAAAGGAAGAAAGCAGAATCCCACCTGACGCGGAGCAGAATCTGCCGTCGGAATCAATAGGCGAGTTGCTGAGGCAGCTGGTTTCTCACTTACGACAGAACCGCACTCAGCTGAGACAGGAGTGGGCCCGTCGTATCACGCAGGCAAAACTTCTGACGGCAATGAGCCAGGACGAAATTTTCGCCGAAGCGACCACTATCTATGATAACTACGTCGAGGCTCTTGAGTCTGGAACATTCGAGGCTCTGCAGGGATACGCCAGAAACCTGTCCGAGCGTATCATCCCTCGAGGTGTTGAAACGCAGGAAGTCATAGGAATCGTGCTTTTATTGCGTGACGTGCTCGCCCGATCCCTTTTCGCCAAGTACCAGCATGATTTCGCGTTACTGAACAGGATACTCGACGCGTACGAACCCGCGGCGAACAGCATCGCGAACACGGTGGCAGTAGGTTTCGTGCAGGAAAGAGAACGAACGATTACGCAGCAACAGGAAGCTATCAGAGAACTTTCCACTCCTGTATTGCAGGTACGCGAGCGCCTCCTCATACTCCCTATTATAGGTGTAATTGATCCGCAGCGGGCGCGCCAGTTAACCGAGCAACTACTTCGTGGAATAAGAACAAACCGCGCCAAAGTCGTAGTTATCGATATCACCGGTGTGGCTGCCATGGACTCCAACGTGGCAAATCACCTGGTGCAAACGGTTGAAGCTTCGAGGCTGCTCGGAGCTACAGTAATCGTGACAGGATTGTCCCCTGAAATAGCGCAGACTCTAGTGACCATAGGGGTCGACCTCACGAAGATGAACACTGTCGGCGATCTTCAGGGAGGAATTGAAGAAGCTGAGAAGCTGCTCGGTTACAAGGTTATACTTGTGAGCGACACGACAGTGCAGGCCTAAGGGAGCAGTAATGGAAGTACCGATACTAAAACAAGGTGGATATCTTATCGCCACCATCCAGGCGGCACTGTCGGATGCAGACTTGATCAAATTGCAGGATGCGCTGGTAGAACAGGTAGGCAAGTACCGGTCTAAGGGAGTGATAATCGACGTCACCGCGCTTGATGTCATGGATTCATTCGCCACAAGGACACTTCGCTCAATTGCTCATATGATCAAACTAAGAGGAGCCGAAACCGTCATCTGCGGTATCCAGCCCGAAGTTGCATTTGCGATGGTCCAGCTTGGTCTGACACTAGAAGGTATCTCGACTGCACTAGACCTGGAGGAAGGACTTGCACTACTCAACAAGCGGACTAGAGAGCGCGAGGCGGCACGTGGGCGATGAAGTTCGAGTAGTCATCGAATCGGATTCAGACATAGTCCTCGCCAGAGAGCACGGCAGGTTGATAGGCAAGAAGTTAGGCTTCTCCGCAACTGACCTGACACTCATAGCCACGGCCATATCTGAAGTAGCGAGAAACATACTGGTATTTGCCAAGAACGGAGAGATAGTAATCCGGGAAATCAACGAGCATGGAAGAACGGGGATTCAGATAATGGCAAAGGATAACGGCCCCGGCATTCCCGACATAGCGCTCGCAATGCAGGAAGGGTATTCCACGGGCAAAGGTCTCGGGATGGGACTACCAGGATCTCGCCGGCTGATGGACGAATTTCAGGTTATCTCATCCGTAGCCGACGGAACGATTGTGGAGATGAAGAAGTGGGTAAATAAGAATGGCTGAAGAAGGCATTTTCCCCGATTTGGAATACGGCGTGGAGTCACTCGAGCTCAAGGGCCAGCCCGAGTCAGGCGACATGCACATAGTCAAACAGATATCGACCGGCGTGCTGATAGGCGTCATAGATGGTCTTGGACATGGCGTCGAAGCTGCTTCGGCGGCAAAACTCGCCGTCCAGACAATCGATGCTCATTCGGAGGAATCGATAATAAACATCGCCAAAGTGTGCAACGAAAAGTTGAAGGGTACGAGAGGAGCGGTCATGGCACTGGTTTCCATAAACTCGGTCGACGAAACTGTCACATGGCTTAGTATCGGTAACGTCGAAGGTTTGCTTATCCGCATCGATACGCGAGCAAGCCCCGCATACGAGAATATATTCATGCGTCCCGGAGTCGTTGGATACCGCCTTCCCCCTTTGTTCGCTTCGGTCTTTACGATCTCCAAAGGCGATTTCCTTATCCTTTCAACCGACGGAATTAACATAGACTATTCTCAAAGAGTGGCATCAGACGTACGTTACGCGCAGGATATCTTCAATCGTCTTACTGATTCGCAGATCGCAAACATCTCAAACGGAAAACCTATCCAGAAACACGCCGTCGCGGCCTACGAATTTGCGGTCAGTCATAATATCGACCTCAGCTTTGTGTCGAATGGCAAGAAGGGACTTTCACCGAAAAATCTGGTCGAATTCATCAACAAGAACTACGCGAAAGGGACAGATGACGCGCTCGTTCTCGTGGCAAAATATCTGGGCAAGAGATGATGATTAGGACTGCCGCACGGAAAGAATTTGAGCTCGAGTACAGCCGCACCATGACTGCCTACCTTGAATCGGGTGGAGAGCTGCCGCTGCACCAGGCATACGAACTTGGACGAAGAGCGCTTAACGAAGGACTTACGCTCCTGGACATTCCCCGGCTCCATTCGGAAGTCTTGTTCAATGTGCTTCAAAAGTCTCCAAGGGAACGTCACGAAAAGTCGACGTCGGACGCCGCGTCATTTCTTTCCGAGTTCCTCTCCCCCTTCGAGATGACCTTCAGAAGTTTCTTGGATACGGTTGCCTCATTGAAGACAGAGATCATGGAGAGGCAGAATGCTGAGTCCGCCCTTGAGCAGAGCGAAAGATATTACAAAGCCCTGATAGAAAACGCTCTCGACGTCGTTACGATACTTGATGGCTCGGGAACAGTCATGTATTCGAGCCCATCGGGGGAAAGGGTACTTGGATATTCACAATCGGATATCGAGGGGAGAAACGTGTTTGAATTCGTTCATCCTGACGATGTCGGCACCATCCTCGATATTTTCGCGTCGGGAAAGGCAATACGCCAGTCGACCGCTCGGGCCGAGTTTCGGTTCCGCCACAAGAACGGCGAGTGGCTCAACATGGAATCCATCGGCAGAAATCTTCTCGATGATCCGTCGATCAACGGCATCATAGTCAACTCACGCGATATCACGGAGAGGAAAAATCTTGAACAAATAAGGCGGAAGTACGAATTCATCGCGAACGCGTCGAGAGATCTTATGACGATGGTAAACACCAGGTATGAATTCGAGGCTGTCAACGAGGCATGGTGCACCGCGCTATCAATGTCAAGGGAGGACATTCTAGGAAGGAACATCGACAAGGTTATACTTGAAGAGCATTTCAGGGATCTTTTGAGCCAGCACATCGGCAATTCCCTTTCCGGAACAGAAGTGAAGGACGAATGCTGGCTGGACTTCCCCGGGCTCGGGAAGAGATACCTCGAAATAGATTGTTATCCATACTTCAATGAAGTGTCACACGTGACTCACGCCATAGCAATACTTCGCGACGCGACCGGACGCAAGAAGGCTGAGGAGAACATTAGGGAAAGCCAGCGGCAGCGAGCGGAAGTGATTACGAGATACGCGAGATTGATTCAACAGGCACAGGAGGACGAAAGGAGAAGGATATCTCGCGAGCTTCACGATGAGATCGGCCAGCGTCTTACCGCCCTAAACTTAAGACTCGATGCCTTCGAGGAATCGCTCTCGTCAGATCAGAGTATCAGCATAAAGAAACTTGTCTCCGTGAAAAAGGAAGTATCGAATCTGTTCAGGGAAATTAGAAGGATTTCGCACAATCTGCGCCCCTCGGCTCTCGATCATTTCGGGCTCGCCACAGCGCTTAAGTATCTCTGCAAGGAGTACAAAAAGATCAATTCAATGACGGTGGGATTCCACACCAACATATCGGACGGGGAACGCTACAATTCCGACGTTGAGATAGCTTTGTACAGGGTGGCGCAGGAGGCTCTCTCCAACTGCGTCAAACACGCGAGCGTCAAGCAGGCAGAGCTAAGAATATCACAGGAGGACGGCAGTCTGAAACTGACAATCTCCGATAATGGCAATGGATTTGACCCGCTTGAGCTTCGCGCCCGCTATGAAGGGGAAGAACATTTTGGCCTGATGAACATGCGTGAGCGCATCGAACTCTCAGGAGGAAGTTTCAGTATAGTTTCAAACAAAGGTAAAGGTACAACAATTTCGGCAAGCGTGCCGGTGGTGAAGAAAAATGAAGAATGAAAAAATAAAAATCCTTTTTGCGGACGATCACTCGATCGTCCGGGATGGACTCAGGTCAATCTTCAAGGCTGAACCCGAGTTTACCATCGTAGGTGAGGCCTCGAATGGAGAGGAAGCAATAAGCCTGATCGCCGCACAGAAGCCTGATGTTGCGGTCATGGATATTTCCATGCCGAAAATGACAGGCGTGGAAGCGACTCGGGTGGTGAAGAAGAATTACCCGGACACAGGGGTTCTAATACTTACCATCCATGAAGATGAGGAATACATCCAGGAGATGGTGCAAGCCGGAGCTGACGGATACGTGCTTAAGGACGCCGGCAAGAAAGAAATTTTCGATGCAGTCCGCGCGATAGCTGACGGAGGTACTTTCTTCAGCTCCCAGGTTTCGAGAGTGCTGCTGGACGGTATCGTCAAACGGAACAGGACAAACGATCCTTTCATGGCGGGCAACGAGGGCAAGCTCACGAATAGAGAGACGGAAATTCTGCGAATGGTCGCCGAAGGATTGACGAGCAAACAAATCGCCGACAAGCTTTTCCTGAGCGTTACCACAGTGAACAGGCACAGGACAAATATCATGAAAAAGACGAACATCCACGATGCCGTCGGGCTCGTGAAATACGCGATCCGTAAGAAGCTCATAGAAGTCGGGCCCCACTCCGAGCAATAGATCATCGGCAGGATTTGCTCGTAAAGTTTCCTGAAATGCGTCCCACGGCGGGAAGCTATCATTTATTCCACCTGCGCCCCGCAGGCACAAAACGTTCATGACATTTTGCGTGTCGCACGCACAAGTCGTCCACGCCTGTCCACCTTTGATAAACACCACATGAGCGCCCTCAAGGCGCCATCTGTAGTACGCGTTACTACATCCGAGTGTGTAGTATAAAATCGTCATAGCATGTAATTGTAGACTCTCTTCCCCACCGTTATTATGTGAGCGTGAAAAGAAGAAACACCTTCTTCAGTCCAAGTATGAAATTAGGTCACAGTTCGTCTTCAACGATTAAGGAGAGAAATGTCATACCGAACGACCGATTATTATCCCGCTCCCGCCGCAACTCAGGAGAAGTCCCCCGTCCCTTCGGGTTCCGAGGAACAGACCAAATTTCCGCAAGTCGATTTTATCGGAAACAGCCCGGCGATCAGAGAAATATATTCGATGATCCAGGTTGTATCCGACTCGACAACCGCCGTCCTGATAACTGGAGAGAGCGGCACAGGAAAGGACGTAGTGGCACGACTTATCCACTCAAAGAGTCCAAGGGCTGATCAGCCTTTCATAGCGATAAACTGCGCCGCGGTGCCGAGGGACGTATTCGAGAACGAGCTCTTCGGACACGAAAGAGGCGCTTTCACAGGCGCTATTACGCGGAAGGCCGGTTACCTCGAGATGGCAAACAACGGGACCCTTTTTCTCGACGAGCTTGCCGAGATGAACCCGGACACGCAGGCAAAACTTCTCCGCGTCATAGAGACGAAGTCGTACATAAGGCTCGGTGGGACATCCGAGATCAAGGTGGACGTGAGGATGCTTGCCGCGACGAACAAGGATGTCCCGGCCGCGATCGCGTCGGGTGAATTGCGGAAGGACCTCTATTACCGCTTCAGCGTCCTGGAACTTAGGCTCCCTCCCCTGAGAGAACGTAGAGAAGACATACCTGTACTTGTCGATCATTTCCTGATATCCCTCTGCGAAAAACACAATCGTCCTCCGAAGATTTTTGCAGAAGAGGTCATGGACGCGCTCATGAATTATAACTGGCCGGGGAATATCCGGGAGCTGAAAAATGTCGTAGAGCGGGCAGTCCTACTCTCCCCCGCCGATGTCGTGACCCTGAAGTATCTCCCATCCGAAATTTCAAAAATCAACGTGCAGCGAGACCACCTTGTCACAATTCCGCTCGGGACGAAGCTGAGATCCGCGGAGAAGGACATCATCCTGGAAACGCTGTCATCAGTTGACAATAACAAATCCAAAGCCGCAAGCGTGCTCGGGCTGAGCAGAAAGGCGCTCTACAACAAACTCAGAAGGTTCGGGGCCATCAAATGATGCCCCACATTTCAAAAAAGCGCGGTCGAATACCACAAAGTTATTTCCAGGGTTCTTGAGAATTAGAGTGGGGCACTGTGATGCGCCATTTGGCTGGCCCCTCGTGAGAATTGTAATTGCCAAGCAGAATGGGGGCTATGAATCGCGACCATATTTAGCAGAAGAGCAAACCGCAAAGGCCGCACATCAATTTACGACGGATACTGAATAAAGGGTTGGATTACAGCGGGGCGCTCTTTGAGCCTTCCCTCGCGACCTCTTGATTAGACTGGGCGATGCTCGCCGCCTTGATCTGGATAGGGGATCGATATTGTGAGTGTCGTTCCTTTGCCCCCGACACTTTTTATCTTGAATTCACCGTTCAACGCTATGACCCTTTCCCTGATTCCGAGAATACCCGTCGAGGTAGGATCTTTCTTCTTATCTTCCGCCATCCCTTTGCCATCGTCTGCGATCTCCACAACCATGTTACCATCCACCACTTGGAGTGAGATAGTGACGCTGGTGGCCTCGGAATGCTTTGCAACATTAGTTAGAGCTTCCTGAAGGATGCGGAACACGGCAGTAGAAGCGCTTTGTTTTAACTCGACGTCATGCTGCAATCTGGTAATCCTGCAACGGATGCCGGTGCGATTTTCAAACTCCAATGCCTGCCATTGAATCGCAGTAAGAAGTCCCAGCTCATCAAGGACTGCCGGCCGCAATTCCGTGATGATTCGTCTGGCCGAACGAATGGTCTTTTCGACAAGCTCAGATATGGAATTGATTTTCCCGAAGACAGATACCCTGCCGACCGGATCGGTCACAATTTTCGAAACCATCCGTTGCAGTAAAGACAGATCCATGTGCAAAGCAGTGAGCATTTGTCCGAATTCATCGTGAAGTTCTCTAGCTATCTTTGTCCTCTCCTCCTCCCTTACTTCCTGCAGCCTAGAAGCAAGCGACCTCAACTGCCTTTCACTATCTTTCATCTGCTGCTCTATCATTTGAGGTCCCGAAAGGTCATGGAGGACTACGAAAATCCCCCGCTCCGCCCCCGACTCATCGGTCAGCTTCCATAGATTAATGGCCGCGCGGAACCTGGCGTTCCCCTTCCGCAGACATACGCCCTCAAACTCCGTCATCCCATCGCCCCCACTCGATAAGAGAAGAGAGGATAGGGTCTTCTTTGTCGCCTCATCCGGGAAAAATTCAGTTACCGCGTGTCCCACGAACTCCCCCTCATCGTATTTCAACAGTCTGAGGATACTTCCGTTCCAGTTTGCAATGTACCCCTTGCTGTCGATCATGAAAACCGCAAATTCCTTTGCAGACTCGGAAATTAGTCCAACATTTGTCATGTCACCTTGCATTTCAATCATATTACGGCCTTTGTCGTCGCTTCAATTTTAGACGGTCGTCCAGTCTGCCGCCTGCTCCGACGGTCACCCGCGGCGCGAGAGACAATGAGAGATGCGGGACTCGACCGCCAAGTTCCGGCCTGGCAAAAAGAGAAAGTAACAAATCGTCAAAGCCATTTTACTATTCTGACTACCGATCCTTCCATTCTGGTAGATTTTACTTCAAACTCATCGGCAAAATGCCTGCTTGCGAGAAGGAGTAGCCTTTCGTCCGTCGAGAACTGATTTCGGCGGACCGGTGCCTTCAACATATCGAATTCAGGCTCATCGCGTTTTCGGGATGGCGACTGAAGCACGCTGATGCAAATCCCTTTCTTCCCGGCTCGCTGCACCGACTGGATCACGATGTTCCCGGTACATTCCAGCGCTATCGCCTTTCTTGCAAGTTCGGACACCACGGTCGAGAGAAGAGTTACGTCGCTCGGATGAAATCCGACTTCCTCTGCGAGCCATTTGCATCTCTGTCGCGCGTTTACCACATCCAAACCTGAATTTATGAAAACTGAGATTTCTCCATTTACCAATTCCTTTCCCTCCTAAACGCGACCAACTCGCTTTTACTCTCCTATTAACCCTCAGCAGAATTCCAAAACGTGATTTTCACAGCATAACCTCACTCCACCGTGACACTCTTCGCGAGGTTTCTCGGTTTGTCAACGTCACACCCTCGAAGAAGAGCGATATGATACGCGAGCAATTGAAGAGGGATGACGGAAAGGACGGGGTTAAGCGAATCGATCGTCTTGGGAATCGGGATTATGTATTCCGCCATCTTGTTAACGCGAGGGTCATCGTGGTCTACTATCGCGATGACTCTTCCCCCTCGTGCTTTTATTTCCTCCATATTGCCGACTACTTTTCCATAGGTCTCGTCGCGCGGCGCAAGGAATACTACCGGCATTTCACTGTCAACTAGAGCGATCGGCCCATGTTTCATTTCGGCCGCGGGATATCCCTCGGCATGTATGTACGAAATCTCCTTCAACTTTAACGCGCCTTCAAGCGCAACAGGGAAGTTGTATCCCCTTCCCAGGTAAAGAAAATTCCTCGACTCATAAAAAGCTTCCGCAACCTCCCTGATGAAAGGATCAAGCTGCAATGCCTCCGACATAAGCCCCGGCAATTTTCGCAGCTCTGCGGAGATGGTTTTCAGATCCTCGGATTCGGGGTTAAGGCCGCGTGTGACCGCGATCGTTAGCATACTAAGCGCCACAAGTTGGCACGTGAATGCCTTCGTGGAAGCGACTCCGATCTCAGGGCCCGCGTGAATATAAATGCCCGCCTTGCTTTCGCGGGCGATGCTGCTTCCGACGACATTGCAAACCGCGAGGCAGGTGGCACCCTTCGCATTAGCCATCCGAAGCGCGGCAAGAGTATCCGCCGTCTCGCCGCTCTGAGAAATCGCCACCACCACATCGCTATTGTCGACGACAGGGTCGCGATATCTGAATTCGGACGCGTACTCGACTTCAACCGGAATTTTCGCGTATCTCTCAAGGAGGTATTTGCCGTAAAGGGCTGAGTGCCAAGACGTTCCGCATCCCGTGAGTATTATTCTCCTCGCCGACAATATTTTCGGCATGAGGTTCAGAAGTCCGCCCAATTTAACGCTGTCGTCATCGGTAGAGATTCTTCCTCGCATTACGTTTCCTAATGCTTCAGGCTGTTCGAAAATCTCCTTCTGCATGAAATGTTCGTAATTGCCTTTCCGTATATCGTCGGACACGAGAGTCAGCTGCTCCGACTGGCGGACTACCTCACGGTTCTCAAGGGTTCTGAGATCAATCCCCTCTTTCGAGATAAAAGCGATCTCTCCGTCAGAGAGGTGTATCACTTCCGAAGAGTAAGGAACAAGCGCCGCCTGATCTGATCCCACCATAAACTGCCCGTCTCCTATGCCGATCAGGAGCGGGCTTCCGTTTCTGGCGGCGACCAGACATCCCGGCGTTCCTGAATGTAAAATCGCCAGCCCGTAGGTTCCTTCCAGCTCGCCGAGCGCGGCAAGTACTGCCGCATCAATCGAGGCTTTTGTCTTCAGCTTCTCCTCGATGAGGTGGGATATAACCTCCGAATCGGTCTCCGACGCGAACGTGTGTCCCTCTTCGACGAGTCGCTCCCGAAGGGAATAGTAGTTTTCGATTATCCCGTTGTGGACAACCGCCACAGTTCCCGTGCAATCGAGATGCGGGTGTGCGTTGGAAACAGAAGGGACACCATGAGTCGCCCACCGCGTGTGAGCTATCCCAATATTCGAAGCCGGAAGCTTGCTTGCCGCCAACCTCGCGAGTCCGTCCACCTTCCCGGGACACTTTACGTCGTATATTTTCGAATCGCTAACTACAGCGACACCGGCCGAGTCATATCCGCGATACTCAAGATTGTAGAGTCCATTGACGAGAATCGGTATCGCCACCCTCTTACCTATGTAACCGACAATTCCACACATAATAAACTATCCTCATTTTAATTTTGAGAAAACGTTAAGCTCCTTCTCAACTACGGTCTACCTGGAGGAGCTGGAAAAGGTGAAGCCTGCGGAACGCCGGAATGCGCCCCAGTCAGGACGAAATAGGCTGCCGCCGCCGCGACAACCGCGACACCGGTACCCACTAGCGTAAGAAGCCCGACGCCGCCCTTCGGATTTACTTCGTTTGCCTTGACCACAAAATAGAAATCCGATCCAGGGAGACCTCCCGGAAGATCATTGTTGATCTCCCAGACAATTCTCCGACCAGTGCCCGCGAATTTTCCTACTCCTACATCTCCGTGAATCGTCTTTGGGATGAATCTGAAATTCGGGTCGTCCCGTTTCCTCAATTCGACGCGCACCTTGTAAGTCTGGTCCGGTTTGCCCAGAAGGTTGTAACTTATATGCACTTCTCCGCCCTCCACCCCGAACCGGACATCGGTTACCTTAGTGTTCATTCGAAGGCTCGAAGCAACGGCACTCGAGGACATTAATAACAGGACAATAGAGGCGCCCACTGCCAGAAGCACTGACTTAAGAAATCTGCCGCTCATCCGTATTGCCATTTTAGTTCTCATACTTTCCTCTCTTACTTAAGCAACACCATCTTGTGTACCACGCTCGCTCCGGCACTCGTGGTAGCACGGTAGAAGTAAACTCCGCTCGGAAGTTCCTGGCCATGCTCGTCACGACCGTCCCACAGAAAGGAGTGGTTGCCGGCTTTCAAACTGCCGTCGAAGACCCTCGCCACTTCCTGCCCGATCACATTGAACACCGTAATCTCGACGTGGGCATCGCCAGACATGTATAACGGTATCATGGTTGATGGATTGAATGGGTTTGGATAATTTTGTCCAAGATAGAATGTCGACGGCCCATTCTGCCTGATTTTATCCTTTATTAACGAACCCTTGCCGACCAGTATATTGAAAGTCGTCGTCTTCGATACCGGAGTAAATGCCAGTTCCGGTGCCCTCCTAAGATTCGACCAGCTCTTCGAAACCGGATTGAACAGATAAACATCGAACCAGGACGGCACTCTATCGAGCCCTGAGAACCTGAGCTTTGCATTCATGAACGGAGCCGAATCGACCGTCAACGCCCACTGGGATATATCGGTAAAATCGGGATGTATGTCGCTGGCATAATTGCTGTATTGCCTGTTCCAGTCCGGATGATGGAAATAAGTAGCCGGGACGTTGCCAATAGCTGTCGGCTTATGCACGTCGAGCGGGTTATGATCGCTTTGGACCGACGATGACACGCCGATCCAAGCCGCATCATCCGTTACTTTGCCGGAGGTAAGCGATATGTTTACTGTCCAACCCGCAGACGCAAGCTGGTTCTCCCATAGTTCAGTTGAAGATGTGGCAGTCTGGCTACCCGGAGAGGGAATGCTCAGACGCCGCAAGCCGGTGGAATTGAAGAAGTAATATCCTTCCCCCGGCTGCAGCTCGGGAGAAATCTGGAATGCCCCATTGAAGCCATAGAGTGGTTCAGCGGTTGAATTCGCGACCTGAACGGCTCCCCAGGCCACTGAATCAGGCAACGGATCTGTAATTAGATTCCATCCGGCATGCAACGGAATATAAACCGACCCACTCGAATCCAGTGGAGCCGCCGCTACGCTGGTATCGACGACCAGAGGGCCGACGTTAATTATCCAGAACGCACGCCCGAGATAGAAATGGAACATGGAATCATCATTGGCCTGATTGAATTTCACGAAATAGTTCGACGGGTCTCCGTTGTCCCAGTAAGCTTCCCACGATACCCCCGGCGTGCCGCGAAGGACCGAAGTCACAGACAGGTTGCTGGCACCCGGCAAGCCGACCAATCTGTAGTCCAGGGCGGAGAAGCCGGAGGTATCGGAAGACTTTGGGAAGCCGACATCAACCGCCACGCCGACTCGGCCGGGCGAGACTTCCCGCACCGTGGAAAATTCCCAGGCGCCGCTGAAAGCGGTCCAGGTTCCGGAGTCCAGCTTCGCCCTCACGTGCCAGTAATACGAAGTTGCGGTGGCCAAAGAATCTATTGTTAAAGAAGTGGATGTAACCGTGGAATCGTTTGTGACAAACGTACTGAATGAGGAATCTAGCGCGACCTGGACATTGAACTGCGTCGCCCCTTGGATATTATTCCATGATAGGACGACGGAAGTCGGGAGACCGGTTGTCCCGTTGGCAGGGACAGACAATGTCGGTCCGGACTTTTGCGCGCCAGAAGTTGTGAAGCTCCAAACCTGAGACCACTGACTCGGACCGACGGTGTCTAGCGCGTCTACCCTCCACCAGTAAGTGACTCCAGCGGAGAGAGCGATTGTATTAACATATGATTTGGCAAGAGTCGTGTCCATCAGGATGGAAGAGGCAAGACTGCTGCTGGTTGAGACTTCTACCCTGTATTCCTGCGCGTTGTCCGATGTTTTCCAGGTGAGGGTTTCTATTAAAGGCTGGTTGGTCGCGCCGTTCGCAGGCGACACGAGTACCGGCGTCGAAGGGACTGTGCTTGGAATCAAAGTCGTGAATTCCCATTTTGAAGACCACGCGCCCACGCCAAATGAGTTCACCGCCCTTACCTTCCAGTAGTAGTGAGTCCCCGAGTTAAGTGAGTTAACAACCAGGTAGTCGGCCGCTGAGGTAGAGTCCTGTACCACGTTCGAATCCAGAGAAGGATAGGTCGAAAAGGCGACCTCGTAAGAGTTGGCGTGTGTTGAAGGGGCCCACCTCAAAGTGTCGTTGACAGGCTGGTTAGTGGCGCCGTTCGCCGGATACATGAGTGTTGGCGTGGCGGGCGGCGCGCCGGTTGTGAAAGTCCACGGCGACGACCAGCCGCTGACACCGGCGGTGTTGACCGCCTCCACCCGCCAGAAATATGTTGAGCCCGATGAAAGACCTGAGAGAATAAAAGAAGTCCCGCTCAGATCCGAATCATCCGCCACGAATGAAAGGAAGTCGGACGACAAGGCTACCTGAAGCCGGTAGTACTCGGCATTCCGGGATGGATTCCAGGTCAAAGTATCTGTCGTCCGCGTACTCGTCGCCCCGTTTGGAGGCGAAACCAGTTCCGGCACTGAAGGCGCCACGACTTGGCTCTTCGTTGTGAAGGTCAATGTGCCAGACCAGGAGCCGGTACCTGCGCTGCTCTTCGCCGCAACGCGCCAGAAGTACTCGTTTCCGGGAGCAAGCGTGGTTACATAGAGAGAAGTGTCGGTAAGCGAGCTGTCGTTGATTGTAAGAGTTGAGAATGAGCTGGATAGCGCGACCTGCAAATCATATTCTGACGCACCTGAAGCCGAGCGCCAAACGAAAGTCAGCGAGTCGCCTAGATTAGTCGCTCCGTTAGAAGGTGAAAGCGGCTGCGGCGCGGAAGGAAGCGCTGCGGTAGAAGTCGCGAAAGTCCAGGTACTCGACCACGAGCTTTGGCCGCCTGTGTTCGATGCGCTAACGTGCCAGTAGTATTCCGTGTTTTGCGAAAGTCCGCTTACCTCCGTTGATGTTCCGATGAGAGTATAATTGGAGTACACAATGTTGGAAAAAGTCAGATCCGTCGCGACCTGAATGTTATAATGCCCGCTATTGGAGACGGCGTTCCAGGTTAGCGTCAGCGTAGTCGGCTGGCCAGACGCGCCGTCAGAAGGTGAAGCCAATGTAGGGGCTGAGGAAGGCTGTACCTGCGCGGTAGCAGTCGTGAAGCTCCATACTGATGACCAGCTGCTTGATCCGGCCTGGTCCATCGCCTTGACACGCCAATAATACGTGGTAGAGGTTGATAAGTAATTGACCTGCTCCGAAGTGGATGTGATTGTCGAATCTCCGTACACTATCGAGGTAAAAGACTGGTCCGTCGCCACCTGGAGCCAGTATTTTGTGGCTCCCGATGACGCGCTCCAACTCAACACGATCGAAGTCGGTTCGCCGGTGGAGCCGTTGGAGGGCGATGCGAGCGAAGGGCTACCAGGCGGCGCCGATGTGGTTTGCGTGGCGAAACTCCAAACGGTTGACCATGAACTTGCGCCAGTGCTATTCACAGCTTGTACGCGCCAATAGTACGTCGTCCCACCGGATAGTCCGCTCACTTGTTGCGAAGTGCCGCCGATGCCGGTATTGCTCACGACGATACTTGAGAATGTGTTGTCCGTCGCGACCTCGATATTATAAGAGGCGGCTCCGGACGAGGCGTTCCAGCTCAGCGTCGGAGTCGTCGATAGCCCTGTGCTGCCGTCCGTCGGCGAGGCGAGCGACGGCGCTGACGGTGAAGGAGTTCCCGATGCAGTTGAAAAGCTCCAGGTCGACGACCAGCTACTGGTTAGGAGCAGCGTCGACGCCCTCACGCGCCAGTAGTACGTTGTTCCCTGCGACAGACCTGACGCTGTGTACGAAGTGCCCGACTGCGTCTGATCTACAACCACATTGCTGAATGAGTTATCTGTCGCGACCTGTAATTCATAGGAGGTGGCCAGTGAGACGCCGCCCCATGATATCGTAACCGAAGTTGATTGACCGGTCGCGCCGTCGGCTGGAGAAGCCGGCGAAGGCGCCCCAACCTGTGCTGACGCCGGGACACTCCATGCCAGGAGCAACGCGACTGTGATTGCCCGCAGGGCAAATGGAACGATATGTCCTGCTTCATCAACCTGTTTATGTAAATGGCCTCTAGACATTTTAGTCCTTCTCTATCTCTAAGCAGCTTTTGGAGTTAGACTTCCAGTTTTCGGCTTCCTTACTTCGCTGCGTATCTCTTCGTCCGAGTAAACGTCCACCGGTTCGAATCTCATCGCTGAGATCTTGATGGGAACGTTGTGCCGGTCGGCGATTTTCTTAATGCGCTGAAAGACTTCCGAATCTATGTTTGGTTTCGCGAGGACTATCTCGCCGATATTCATCTTGTTCATCAGTCCTTCTAATTTCCAATGTCCTCCGAATACCGGATAGCCGTCAAGGTACTTCCCTTCCATCCGCGGGTCGTCATCGAGAAATCCCACAGGCACAAAAGACGACAAGCCGTGCTCGTCTTGCTGCTCACCCGCGAGAAGAGACTGCAACGCGATCAGTCCTTTTCCGTCGGCGCCATAGATGAGCGCCTTCTTCCCACCATCTACCACCTCGCGCCCAAACACATAGCTCAGGGCTCGGAAAGCCACCCTTGATCCGATCACCAGGGTCGAGAGGAAATAAAAATCAAGTATGGTGAACATGCCGACATTCGATCCGTTACGCACGACAGGAAGAATCAACAACGCGAAAGCCGCTATTGCGGCCCCACCAAGTGCGGCCTTCAACATTTGCAGGAAGTCGCCCAGCCCCATCAGAGTGATCGACCTTCTGTAAACGCCGCCCACAAGGAAAGCAAGAAGCTGGACCAAACAGACCGCTATCATGTAAAACGCCCAGATTCTCCAGCCGACGACATCAAAGCCCGCATGCGAGCTAAACGTCCACGCGAGGAAGAAAGAAATGAAAACCGCCGCCACATCCATGAGGACCAGCGAGATCACATGTTTCATAAATGCCTTCTTGTATATCCGAAGAAGGATTCCGTTCCTCAGCAGGGCCATTTCCCGATAACCAAGTTTCCGAACTGCCACAAACGCCAGGACCCCAACGGCGCCAAGTATCAACGAGGCGTTAAGGCTACCCGCGGTAACCAAAAACGCGCAGATCCCGAACGCGCACGAGACCACATATAAAACGAACACCGCGTCCCTTTGAGTCAATCCATGAGCAAGAAGCTGATGATGGATGTGCCTGCGATCGGGAAGGAACATCGAGTGCAACTTCTTAAGCGTCGTTGCCGGCAGGGACTGGCCCGGTAGAAAAGACCTGAGAATTCTCCTGAGCATGGCGAGTGACGTATCCATCACCGGAACGCCGAGCGCGAGGATAGGAACGATCATTGAAAAGGCAGTCGTTCCTTTCGTAGAACTATTTATTGAAAGCACGGCAAGCATGAATCCGACGAAAAGACTCCCCGAATCACCCCAGAAGACCTTTGCCGGATTGAAATTATAGCGGAGAAATCCCAGGACGGCGCCTACAAGTATTGCCGCCACCTCAGCGGTTGTCTGATCACCATGAAGGAACGCGATTGCGCCTATCGTCAGGCCTGCAATTGCGGATATGCCAGCCGCTAGTCCATCGAGTCCATCGATCAGATTGAACGCGTTTGTAATTCCAACGACCCAGATAACCGTGATCGGCAGAGAGAACAATCCGAGTGAAAGTACCCCGCCGGTGAACGGATTTGTGACCGAGCTGATCTTGAAACCTGCGACATAAACGAGAGTACCCGCGAGAAATTGGACGAGGAATTTTTGTCCGGGCTTTAGTGTCCACAAGTCGTCGCAAGCGCCGAGGATCAGTATCGTCACGAGAGAAAAGGAAAGCCCCAGCCAGCTGAATTTCGTGAAGAAGGATCCCAACCCTGAGCCGGGCACAAAGAAATGTATGATCATAAGAGTGATCACGAAACTTCCGAATGTGGCCAGACCACCGAGTCTCGGCGTCGGGTGTTTGTGAATCTTCCGTTCATCAGGTTTGTCGACGGCTCCAAGCTTGTAGGCAAGCTTTATTACCGGTGGAGTCAGCAACAATGAAAAGCATACCGACACGGCGGCAGAGAATACCAGAATTTCTACCATAACATCCTCCTTGAATCTGAATATGAGTTTAATCTCGACATCGATCCCGCCTCGCAACTAGGCGCAAAATCAAATTCCGATTTAGCATTTGCGCATTTTTCTTCGCGGCATGAACTGTTCATTTTTACATTGCCATCGAAATCGAAAACTGTTGAATTAACGTCTTTGTACCCATTTCCGGGTAAACTGCGTATTGCAGTCCGAAAAATCCCTCCTTGATGCCGAGTCCGTACCGGGCAGCGGAAACCCCGGGACCGGACAAATACCCAACCCGGAGCTCGAGGAATTGTAACGGGCGAATTTCTATCCCTCCCATATAGTAGAGCCCTGTTATGCCGGCTATCTTCTCATTCGCCAGTGACATTATGAAAAAGGGAGGCCTCAACGAAGCCTTTGACGGAAAAGTCATCGTCGCACCGATCTCAACAAATGTCGAAGTAGGCCTGCTTGCGGTTGTCATACCGATACCCATGGCATCCGGGAAAAAGGTCACATCGCGCCCGAGCCCTCCCCAAACAAAACTATAGCTTATGTCCGGAGTGGGCGCATAGTCCGCTCCCAAAGCGAAATAGGACCCCCAGGCCTGTGTTCCGTCGCCGGCTGTACCATGACGCAACGAAGCCGCCCCTCCAACGCTTAGGGTCGGCGTAACGTCACCGGCAAACGCCAGATCGTATCCATACTCGAAAAATCGCTGGTCCGACGGGGCCGGGTTTCGAAAATAGCCGAAATGGTAGGCGTCAAGGCCCAGAGCAATCGACACAGGGCTTCTCAATACGACAGGGACGGTCAGGTTCTCCCTCATTCCAGAAGAACTATTTGCCTGTGAGTGGTTGAGGAGAATTGAGCCGTTGTCAAGGTACGCCAACGCGGCGGGGTTTTCGTACATCACGCTGGCATCGGATGACTCCGATATGTTAGCGTTTGCCATCGACGCATTTCGCGCTCCGACTGAAGAACTAAGGACGCTCTCCTGTCCGTACGCGCTTCCTATCAGTAACAGAATCGCCGATGCCATTTGAATAACACTGAAAAGTAGAGTCTTCATTTCAACCGTCTTCCGTTAATGAACAAGAGCAAAAAAGCCGAAAAGCACGAGCATGTCTTCTCCGTATCGAGCCACCTGCCTGATGAGGTTTTGCTCGGCAGGGACGAATACTGTGTCCCCCGCGCGTACCGAAGGGATGCTTGCGATGTTTCCGTTCTCGAGATAGCGCTGGAGATCGACCTCCACTGCGTCTTCATGGCTTCCCTGCCTGAATATCTTCACGTGTCGTAGATCGGCGTTCGTCGCCGTTCCTCCGGCTTCTGCGATGACCTCGACGAGCGACACTTCGCCGAGCGCCGGGTAATTTCCCTGCTTGTTGACGGCACCCATCACGCTGATCCTTTTCCCTCGGCTTACGTGAGAGATTGTCACCCTAGCGTCTCCTTTCACATATTCCGACAAACGTTCCTGAATCTCGCTGGCAAGCTGTCTCTCGGTCAGTCCCTCCGCAATGACATTTCCAACGAGCGGTATAGCTATCGTCCCGTAATTCTCCACCGTAGTTGTTGTATTGAACTTCGGGTATCCCCACACCATCACCTGGACCTGATCGCCCGGTTCGATTACGTTTTGAGGATCACTGGGAGGATCTGCAGTGGAGTCGCTCACATCAAGAGATCCCACATTGGATTCTGTGTCGTTCGATTGCGCGCTGGCAACCTCAATGTACTTGGAATGCTGACGCGCCAGCGGAACCTCCCCCGCGCATCCGGACACGACCATTGCTCCAGCAATCAGGACAATCGCCACGACAATTCTATGCAATAAGCCGATAGAGCGCTTCGTCGACAAAGATTTCATTCCAGAAAGAATTGTAGACAAGCGGCTGGAAGACATCGCGTTGTTAGATTCGCGGGTCATCGACTCGAAGGACGGCTTACGATATTTCGTTTCGTAGGATGACTGTCTAATCTGTAACAAGTTCTTAACCCTTCTTTCAAGTTTCCGTTCTTAAATGCTTGCAAGAAGAAAAGGTCAAGATGCGTGCCACGCGCAGAAGAGTGACTCCAATTTCGATTGTGACCTGAAAACAGCACCGATTGCGATAAATGGCAGCCCGGAATCGTTCGTTGCAGTTTTAAGACGATGATGCGCTGACGCCATCATACACGCCGATACGAAGGTGACTGTCTCCTTCGTACACAAAAGGGCTGATGAAGCTCTTCAATGCATGATCGGAATCGCGAGTCCGAACGAATATTGCGGGAATTATCATCAAAGTTCCCCGGCACGCGCTTTGAGCTTCTAAGAGTGAGAGGAACTTAAAACATGAAGAATGCACAATTCGGTTTTGACCAGTTCTCCGCGATGATGAGGCGGAGGAAGATACCTTTTCTGATACCATTCATAATAATATTCGCCGCTTGCACCGTAGGCGCGTTTATCATGCAGAAGAAATACAAATCCTCAACGACCATACTGGTACAGGGAGATGGCGTGTTGAATCCGCTTGTGAGCTACACAATGGCGGTCACTATGGCTTATGACGGTCAGCTTCACAACTTTGACGAGATCATTTATAGCAGACCGGTTATAGAAGCGCTCATCGACAGCCTTGGTTTGCATAAACAGGAAGAGACCGCGGCCCAAAAGGAAGCGTTGATAGCCGCCATAACAAAAAGCATAACCACAGACCGGAAGGGGACCGATATATTCACGATATCTTATTTCGCGCCAACTCCGGAGATGGCGCAGAGAGGCGTCGAGGTCCTGTCAGAATTGTACATTCGAAAGAGACTAACGATACAAAACAGCAAGAATGACTTTGCCGTCCAGTTTTTCACTCAAAGGCTGAACAGCCTGCGGAACAAATTCGAAAAGAGCCAGAATCAACTAGTGGGGATGATGAAACAACATATAAGTGCCATCCCGGAAAGCGACCGGGAGTTGTATACGCAAATCGGGGACTACAACAAACAAATCGACAAAATTCAAAGCACAATATCGAACTATCAACAGGCCCTGGCGATACTCAACAAGACAGACTTAGCCCACCCCAAGACGATCGATCTTAAGACCCTGTATGAGATTCCGCTGCTCGGAGTCCCTTACGGAAAAGAACTCGAATCCGCGCTGGTCCAATACGATGGACTTCTCCACAAGTATACAGAGCACTACCCTGCCGTTGAAGACGCGAAGGCAAATCTGCTCCAGCTCCTTCAGCGGTCAAGATCGGTCACGCAGTCAGGTCTCGTCGCCAAAGAAAATCAAATATGGCAGATTGAAAAAAGTAGGAACAAGGAGATTGCCACCGTTCAACGCGCCACGGTGGCCTCGAGCCAGGACCAGGATGTCCGATCGAATTTCAATATATACAAAGGATTGTACAACGACATGCAGGTGAAACTGGAGCAGGCGGAGACCAGCAGGGCTCTTGGAGAAAACGGGGCAAGAGAATTCGTTGTGCTTGACCCCCCCGCGCTTCCCACGCGACCGGCCAAGCCGAACAAGCCGCTCATGGTAGGCGCCGGCTTGATTTTGGGCCTGATTCTCGGCCTCCTCTCCGCAGGCCTTGCCGAGATTTTCGATTCGAGGGTAAGAACGCCGATGGACATCGATCTGTACAACAAACCAGTAATAGCGTTCCTTCCCGCCGTCGATGGCTATAGCAAACATGCCGATTAACTAAGAAATCAATATCAATGAGCGTCTTCGACATTAACGATGCTGCCGATAATTCACGAAGCAGAGATAGCAGGAGAGAACAATCAATGTATGAAATGAGTGACGACTTGATAGAATCGCCATGGGGAAATGATGACAGGCAGGTTCAGAAGTATATCCGTCCTGTGAAAATAAGCGCAGTCGCGGGTGACATGGTTGACAAACGAGTTGTTTCCTATCAACTTTACAATTCGTTCAACTATTCCGCGATATACCCTTCCGGTCGATACTCGCCAAAATTCAGTATAGGGGTAACGAGTCCTGGCCGCAGCGAAGGAAAGACAACCGCAGTTTGCAACCTCGCGGTAGCGCTCGCGATGGGAACGGGTAGAAAAACTGTCCTGGTGGACTTCAACATTATCAGGCCGAGTATCCACCAAATCTTCGGCATGTCCCCCGGTCCCGGACTTGCGGAAGCGCTAAGCGGCTCGGACATTTGTGTCGTTCCCACGCAGCTTGATAATCTCTTCGCACTTCCGGCCGGCGACAGGCGCTTGTTCACTCCGAGCAAATTGTCGTCCTTCCGGGAGGTGCTTTCTTCACTCAATAGCTCCTTTGAATTCGTACTGGTGGATCTTCCCCCGGCCGGTTCGCGCGCATTTCCCACGATAATCGTAAACCAACTCGGCGGGCTCCTTATCGTGGTACGGCCCAAAATGACAAAGCGTCGGGAGGTTGGAAAGGTTTTCAGGAAACTGCATGACAAGAGCGTGCTCGGGTTCATTATGAACGGGGTTGACGAAGATGACATCTGAATCATGGAAGGATCTGGACAAAGAACTGGCGGAAGTTCTCCTGTTCGTATCAGGGACAGTTCTGGCAAAACTCATAATACGGCGCCTGATGCGATTGGGAATGTCATCGGATATTCCACTTGAGAGTGAGCAAGACGAATACGAAGAGATGTTGGGGATTTAAAACGAATAGAATGAAAGCGAGGTCAGCACAAATACGTGAATCTCTATCCACAAACTAGGAAGGTCCGTGGGTTGGACCGGTATTTGAAATCGATCGGCATGGATGTTCGCCGATATGGGAATGCCTCCCATGCGTTCAAAGACATACTTGTCTATCTCGGGAGAAAGTCCGGCGTTGAAAAGCCGAACGTCATAATGCCCGCGTATATCCCGGCTAAGCTCTACCGCACGGTGGTGACTGCCGGTTACGAGCCTAAGTTCTACGAAATCGGAAAGAGATGCGCTTTTAATCCCGAAGAGGTCGAGGGCCTCATCGACGATCGCACGACGTCGATCTTCGCGATTCATTACTTCGGGCATCCGGCGGATATCGAGCCGCTGTCGAACATTGCCGCGCGAAACCACATCGCGCTCATCGAAGACTGTGCGCACGTTCTCCTCGGCTCATACAACGGGAAGGCTCTAGGGTCCTACGGCGACTTCGCGATTTTCAGCACCAGGAAGATGCTACAGTTGTCTGATGGCGGTATGCTTGTCATGAACAGAAGCTGCCCCGACCTCAAAGCCAGTTACGGCCCAAGGGTCCGAAGCATTTACACTCTCGCTAACTTTCTGTCATCCAGGGTAAAACGCGGTTACATGCAGATTTCGGGCGGAAACGATTTTCTCCGTGTAACACGTCCGACCGAGGTCGGCTGGCTGGATCCGCGCAGGCCGCTCGAACTCAATGTCAAGAAGATGTCTTTGTTCACCGCGCTCTACGGAAGGGCCATCGACTTAAACAAGATCTCAATGATCAGGAGAGAGAATTATATGAGGCTAATTGAGAGGCTCAAGCCGTTCTCTTTTCTCGAGCCGATGTACGATGATCTTCCCGTTGCGTGGACTCCTTACAGTCTTCCGATGATGACTCGCGAACAGGACCGGACCTTTCTTCAAGTTGAGCTTCTCCGGCGCGGCATCAGCTGCGGACTGGGCTGGCCGGAGTCACCTTTCGACGAGCGGCTGACCAGAACTCAAGCCCTCGCGAACACTGTTATCGAGTTCCCGACACATCCCCTTATGACATCGCGACAGTTTGACAGAATCATAGAGGCGTGCGAATCATTCGAGAGCGGCATTTCTTCACGAAAAGAAGAGGACGTACATCCCGATACAAGGTTATCCAAACAAGATTCCATTATGCCGGCGAGCGTGCCTCAGGCTCGGGGAACTAAACTCCTTCAGAAGGGTGCGGATGCGGCGAGCGCGGTTCGGTTATGATGGTTTCGCATCAAGTTAAAGAATAGTTTTTTCAGGAATTACAATACAACGTAAACCAAACGGAGAGCAAAAATGAGTGGATTGAGAATTTCAAACGGAGCGCAGGTGAATACCGCGTTAAAAGAGATGGTACCGCTGACTTCACTATTCGATTCCCGGCCCAACCCTGAAACATTGCGGGAATGCCTAGAACAATTCAGCCAGCGCATTTCCGCAATCAGGGTGCTCATAGGGCATAACGAACACACTACCGTCGGCACCACACGGCAATGCATCCAACTGGCCCACAGGTTCAACGTCCCCACGGTTACCCGCGTCGAATCTCCAAGGGTTGTCATCAATCGGGGAGTCCTCCCGATCTACCTCGATCTCTGCGGAGAAACCGGTGTAAGCAGGATACAGTTTAGAAAGACGAGTCTTCAACACGGCATCAATCCCCGAGAGGTTGTTGCGCTTGCTGACGACAGGAACCTGGACATACAGTTTGAAATCACGGAGTGGTCTGCCACGAGAGGCCCGGAGAGCGAACAAGCTGAAATCAACGAGGGGATCGAATGGCTTGAAGCCGGCGCTTTAAATTTGGTCGCTAGCGTAACACGCCAGTCCGTTGTGAATGAGAACGGGCGTCAAAGCCAGATGAACATGCAATTTGCCGAAAGACTGGCCAGGACATTTGGACTGCACGCTGTGATGTTCACGGCAGCGACCGAATCGGAGCAGACACCGCTGCTGAAAGCCTTCGGCGAGGAGACGCACATATGCGATGTACCATTTGCCGATGTGGTCCGGGTGGAAAAGATGAGATCCGAAGTATCACTGGTTACATCCTTTTCAGCGGAAGTAGACTTCACCCTAGGTTATCGCCGCAGCGACAATAGACCTGGGCAAAGGAATTACTGAAATATCATTTCAGGAGGAGCATCTTGATCGATAGTCTGGCAGAACTTGTCTGCAGCCTGCAAAGGTAGACGCCGCTCGGATAGGCATTTGCATCCCAGGATAACGCATGTTCCCCAGGCTGCAGAAACCCGCTGAAGAGGATGGCAACACGCTGCCCCAGGATATTGTACACGACCACTCTAACTCGTCCCGCTGAAGTGGTCCCGAACTTGATCGTCGTGGAAGGATTGAAAGGATTCGGATAGTTTTGGAGCAGATAGGGAGAGCTCGGCACGCCTGAAGGTGGTACGCTTACCACCGTTGTTGAAGTGTCAGCTTGGATATTCTTCACGGCTTCCATGAGAGGATAATTAGGACTTCCAGGAGGATACCCCCAGCCGAGTTCGTAGATTATCAGACCACCAAGATGATTCTTTCTTATATAGTTGAACTTCGCCGCGATAGAATTTGAGTCGTCGAACGAAATAAAATAGCTGGGAGAAAGAAGCGAGAGAATGCCCGCGGGTATGCTGAGGTATCCGACTTGCGCCAGGGGATCCCAGTGGTAGTAAGCAGGGTTGAAGTATTTTTGCATGATGCCCGTTCCGCTTGAATTATAAAGCGGCACGTCGCTCGAAGATGAAAGAGTGACCGTGAGGGGTAGCACGTCCGGAAGGCTCGCGCCCTCCCAGACTGTTCCGGCAAACTCGCAGCCTATCCCTATTTTGGACGAATCGACGCCGGCCTTCTCGAACTGGCGCACAATGCTGTTCGCGTTTGGGAGAGGCTGACCGTCAAGAGAGTCACCGTCGCTGTAAAGCGCAGAATTGTACCAGGTGGGCCACCCACCATATTCCGCGGACAAATCATAGGTCATAAGATTAATTTCGTTGAAGTATTTCTGAGTGTCCGCCATCAGACTCTGATTTCCGCCGCTGCTCGTCGACGTAAGAAGCATGCCGCTTCTCATCGCGTCGAGGCTATCCCGAAGCATATTGGCAAGATTAGTGAAATTTGGGTAATCCGATGTCGGTATTGGACCGGAGTAAGTCTCCCAGTCGATATCTACACCGTCGAAATCATATTCCCTCACGAGCGCCATTATGTTGCTCACAAAGGTGCCTATGATGGCTGAGTCGGTAGCGCTTTCAAAGCCCGACTCGGTGTTCCAGCCGCCAATCGAGACAAGGGCCTTCGCGCCTTTAGCATGGGCCGCTGCTGCAAGCAGTCTTGCCGCTTTGTAGTTCGCGTACGTGGTATCGATCGTGCCGTCGGGATTAGGTGAGAAACCGAAGTACGCCACAGCAGTCATGGACGAGAAGTCGACGGCGCTCAGCGGCGGAGTGCTGTTAGTGCTTCCGTTCCCAAGTTCCCATCCGGGGAAATAGCACATCACCCAAGGCTTCGCTTCGGCGCGCGGTGGAAGGATGATTAGCGCAAACACGAAAAGCGCGGCCAGCAGCGCCAGCCGCTTCTGTGAATCGACAAGCCTCAACATCATGGCACATCACCGCACGCTGGTTCGTTGCGTATCCCTGACGCGTCTAAATGATGGTCCAATTGTGTGAAAGTATTACACAGTTCCGATTCCCCGTTCTCCCCCTTACGACTAAATTCTGTTCGTCCGTTCCATATTTCCTTGTGGAACTTCTCCGTGAAAAATCTCCTTCCGAAAAAATATAGACCAGCTATAAGTCCGAGTCAACTCCTAAAACGATTTTTTGATCAAGAAAGAATATCACCGCAATCGGGCTCTGCCCGAACGAGTCGTAATTAATGCTTCGTCAGCGCCGTCGCGACCAAATGATATATCGATTCGTTTCGGCCACGGATTACAACGCGACGATTATCCTGGCGCGACGAATTTGCCCTGCGGCACTTACCGGTTCAGCCTGTCGCAACACAGACAATATCATGACTTTCGCAGACCCTCTTCCTGGAAGTAGCGGGAGCCGTTTCATCGCATTAACCATGCATACGGTATTCGTAGAGAGCGTGCTAACTTTGAAGCGCGCCTCAACATTCCATTTCTTTCGTTCGCTCATTAAAGCGGACTTTCAAATTTCTGGCGCAGTTTGTTCCACTGTTACAATCCTGGCAGGATTGCTCCGCTTGTCGACTTTGCATCCCCTGAGCAGCGCGATATGATATGCGAGGAGCTGAAGCGGGACGATTGAGAGAATCGGAGCAAGCATGTCAAGCGTCTTCGGGATCCTGACTGTATATTTCGAGATTTTACGGACCCGGTCATCTTCCTCATCTATAACGGAGATCAAGCTGGCTCCGCGCGCCTTCACTTCCGCCATGTTTCTAACCACTTTTTCGTAAGTCGAGTCTCGAGGCGCGATGAAGATAACAGGCATACCATTTCTAACTGGCATGGTCTGGATATTCCTCATTTCTGCCGCGGGAAATCCCTCGGCATGGATGCCCGAAATCTCTTTCAGCTCCATTGCCCCTTCCAGAGCTACGGGATAGTTGAAGCCGCGGCCGAGGTAAAGGAAGTTTTCCGAATCGGAGAAATCGTCAGCGATCTCGCGGATGTAGGGCTCAAGTTGGAGAGTTTCAGTCACGAGATCGGGTAGCCTGCATAGTTGTTTAGTGATCTCCAGCCATTCTTTGAATTCCAGTTCACACCCGCGGGTAATAGAAAGCGTGAGAAGCACGAGTGTAGCCATCTGTGATGTGAACGTCTGCGTGGAAACGCCACCCAATCCAGAGTCTGCATTTATAAATACGCCGGCATCACATTCACGGGCGATGGAGCTTCCGCCCGTGCTGTTGATTGCCAATGTCGCCGATCCTTTAGACCTGGCGATCCGGATCGCCGCCAGAGTGTCCAGGGTCTCACCGCTATGACTTATTGCCACTACCACATCTTCCTTTCCGACGACAGGGTTCCTGTCAGTGAAATCGGAAGAACGCTCCACGTCTACAGGTATCCTTAGGTACCTCTCGAGGACATACTTTCCGTACAGCGCGGAGTGCCATGAAGTTCCGGATCCTGTTACAACTATTCGTCTCGCTGAGAGCAATCTCGGCATAACGCGGAGGAGGCCGCCTGCGTTGGCGGTTTTATCCTCTTCGGATATACACCCTCGCAAGACATTGATAAGCGCGAAGGGCTGTTCGAAAATTTCTTTTTGCATGAAGTGATTGTAGCCGCCTCGCTGAATCTCTTCGGCCGACCGACTAACGTCATCCATGTCGAGATGTATTTCGGAATTTTCAAGTGTCCTGATGCTCACCCCTTCTCTCGTGATGAAGGCCGCCTGGCCGTCTGAGAGATGCACCACCTTCCCCGCATAAGGCACCAGAACAGCTTCATCGGAAGCCACAATAAATTGTCCCTCCCCCACACCGACCATAAGAGGGCTTCCCTTCCGGGCGGCGATCAGCAGGTCCGGAGAGCCGGAGTGCACGATGGCCAGAGCATATGTACCTTCCAGATCTGCGAGGGCAGCAAGAACTGCAGCTTCTATCGTCTTGTTGTGCTTCGATTTTTCTTCGATTAAATGAGAGATCACCTCAGTATCCGTTTCCGATTTGAAAGAATGACCGAGCTCCGCTAATGATTCCCGGAGCGACGGAGAATTTTCGATGACGCCGTTGTGAACCATCGCTATAGATTGCGAACAGTCAAACTGAGGATGTGCGTTCTGAACCGAAGGGCCTCCATGTGTTCCCCAGCGCGTGTGAGCTATGCCGAGATCTGAGTCAGGTAGCCTTCCCACAACCGCACGCGCAAGGAATTCCACCTTTCCTGGACACTTGACACAGTGAATCTTCGAATTACTTACGACCGCGACTCCGGCCGAATCGTATCCGCGATACTCAAGATTGTAAAGTCCGTTCACAAGTATTGGTATGGCAATTCTGTTACCTATATATCCGACGATTCCGCACATAAGGTTACCCTTCCGGTATTTATGAAAATCAGGTTTATGATGCCGCTCTAGCCGCTTCGCGTCAAGTGCGAACAAAGGAAACACAGGGACGCTCTCCTGATCGTACGCGCCGCCGATTTGGCGCAATTAAATCATGGACACTTCCATGCTCTTTTTGACGCGGGACGTATCGCCTAACGCTCGGTGGATTCCACGACCGCTGATGCGGTTTCTCATGCTGATCTCCTGCAAACAGGCGCTCACTTAACCTTTCGTGAATTCCGCCAGTTCAGCATCACCAGGTCGTGGAGGAATGCTCTTCGAATCAAGTAGCTCAAGATGCGTGCCGCACCGGACGTTAATCCGAATCGGCTCGAAATAACACGCTACGTCGCATTAACGCGAACCAAAACGTGCCGCGGGCTTGAGATATATCTTTCGGTTGGCGATAGGACTGTTTCTCTATTACACATCGATCTTCCGCGATATGGTTCCGGTGTACACATAACCAGATTAACCGCCGCGAGGCGACTCTTTCAGAGCGGATAAAACGTCATCCGAGCCGACATTTTGCCAAAGGTCAATCATCCACGAAGCGGCACGTGCTTTGAGCGACTACCATGGAAAACACCTTGCATCCAAGTCTTTCTAATGAAAAGGAGAGTGGCACATTGGTTATGTATGTTGGGCAGAACTGCAGCGACTCCGGAGAATACTGGAGTTCCGTATCACTGTACGCGGGCGCAGACATGCCCGAAGGGATGTCGATTCGCATTATCGACAGCATTGCCGATCTCATGGCAATGAAGGACAGATGGGAACGGCTGTATGCCCAATCTCCAGAAGACACCAGCCTTTCATTTCAGGGACTGCTGAACTTCTGGAACGAAGTAGGTCGGGACAATGGGTACTCTCTTCACATCCTTCTTGTCTATTACGGCGGCAAAGTTATCGGTGGGATTCCAATGTATGCCATAGATGGAAACACCGTAGGTCTCACGAACCGCAAGACACTGCGACTGATGAAAAGCGATCCGAACCTCTCCGGGCATCGAGTGTCGTCTGAGATAAATGAACCGCGGAATGGATTGAGCGTACTTGCCGCAGCGGAAAACGGGCCCGCCGTAGTAAATGCCCTGGCCAGTTAGGTGCGATACTCATTTAAAACTTGCGAAACAGTCCAATTAAACAATACAACTTCTGTTAGCACACTCCCGACGGAGTCAGCTTCGATGCTCATTTCAGAAGAGTTCGGCTTTCAAGGCGGACCGGCGCCTTACTCTATGCAAGGACACTTCATTTATCAAATAGAATTGGTTAAAGAAAGGTTCGTGTCGTTGATGGACTCTGCTTGGCGCTCAATGAAAAGGACCAGAGAAAGAACGGAAAGTCACGCCATCACTAAACGTCACATGGGGGTAGTATCCAAAGGTTTGGAATTAATTAAGCTTGCTAGCACCGCATTCGCTCATACGATAAAGGAATTCTACCGAAAGCCGATGGCGGACAAAATAGTCGGACAGACATTGCGGCGGTTGGGGTCGGGCATGCCTATCACAGCTCAGATTGCCGGAGCTGTTCCAACGCAGCGCCGACAATTACTTCGATTTGGCAGAGGCAAGCAACTTGTCGGGCATGCCTCGTCGCGGAATCAACTCAAAGAAGTCGAATTTCCCTAACGTCGATCAGCGGACAATGTCGCCGCGCAAATCGCCAAATCATTACATTAACAAAATGGAAAAGTAAACAATGAGGAGGTCAACAGATGAAATCCGTGAAGATAGAAAATACCGCCCCGACGGGTTCAGCGGTTGAGGAAATGGCGCCGTTAACTTCCGTATTCGATCCCGACTCCACACCTAAAGCGATGGAAGAGTGCCTTGAGAACTACTTCAACCGCATTTCGGCGATAAGAGTCCTTATCGGTCGCAACGAGCACCACAGGACCCTTTCGCCAAGGCAGGCCATACTCGCGGCGCGCCGCTACGGCATCCCAACAATTACTCGCGTCGAGTCATCAAGTTTGAAACTCACGAAAGATTTGCTTGCGATATATCTGGACCTCTGCGCCGAGACTGGAGTGAAGGGGATTCAATTCCGGAGTGAGAGTCTGCATCCGGATGTCAGGCCTCGGGAGGTTGTGTCGCTGGCGAACAGCCGAGAGCTGGACGTGCAATTTGAGATTGAAGACGCGCGCTTCATCCCGTCAATGGCGAGCGAGGCGATGGATGTATTGATCGGCAATGCCACTGAATGGCTGGACGCCGGCGCGATCAATTTAGCGGCCGATATGACAATGGTACGTCCGGACTTGCAGATAGACCTTAACATCGATCTGGCGGAGTATCTGGCGGGCGCTTTCGGGCTACGCACGATAATATTCAAAGCATCCTTCGAGTCAGTACACCAGGAATTGTTCGCCACGTTCGGCGACGAAGTCCATATCGGCGAGGTTCCTTTTGATCGCGTAGCGGCAGTTGAGAGCATGCGCATGAATGCCGTGACGACATTCGCGTTTCCGTCGGATAGTTCCGATTCGTATTCGCACTGGCGCTGGTCCGACAACAGGCAAGGATGAATTGGAAAAAGCAAAAGGATCGATTCCACTTGATTATTTCGGGTTGCAAACTTCGGGAAGAGAAGTATGCGTGCTACTCTAGCTCTGCTCGAGGGGAGATAACTGCATTCGCGAGTTCCAAATGGTACTCCGCCACGCGGCTTGAAGCCACCAATGTTTAATAATTCCATGGAAGATCAGTTATCGTTACTTACAGAAACTATTCTCCGCTTGAAGGAGGCGTGTGCATTCGAGGATGATTCATTGAAAGTCATTCGATTAAGACTAACTTCGTACTGGCCCTAAGTCTTCCCATCATCAGTGTGCAGATGTAAACTCCGCTCGCGTGACCAAAACCGCTCCAGCTCAAATCGTGAGTGCCTGCCTGTATGTAGCCGGAATAAAGCGTGGCGACCCTTTGGCCGAGGACGTTATATACCTCCACGTCAACATCCCCGGCAACGTTAATCACGAGAGGAATTGTAACGCTGCGACTAAAAGGATTCGGGTAAGGCTGTTGGAACTTCGCCGCAATGGGTGGCGGTGGCGTCGGGGGCAATGGCTTGGCTAAGAACTTGCTGAACTGTTGCTTGACTGTCTTCAAAAGCGGATATGTTCCATTCCCAGGATATCCCATTCCCAGTTCGTAGAGAATTATTCCGCCGAGGCCTTTCTCTTTTATGTATTCGGCTTTAGCCGCGATGGAATTCGAATCGTCATATGAAATGAACAGCGCGTCGACGGGAAGGAGTGAAGGTATGCTTAGATAGCACGCCTCGGTCTTTGCATCCCAGTGGTAATACGACGAGCGATAATATTTCTGCATTATTCCCGTAGTATCGGGAGAATAGAGCGGTACATCATACTGGACCGACAGGAGTCCGTTAAGCAACTGACCAGGAAGATCTATCCCTTGCCACACGGTTCCTCCGAATTCGGCTCCTATCCCGAGCTTCGCGGCAGGTACCCCGGCGGCCTCGTATTTTCTTACCTCATCGTCAATAGAAGGGACGTATTCCTGGGTGCCGGGGAAAGTAATCCCGTCGTTGTATATAGGGCTGTTGAACCAACTTACCCAGCCGGGGAAATCGCCGGACATATCATAAGTCATTATGTTGATCTGGTCGAGATACTTCTGCGCGCTTGCCATGACCGTGCTGGACCCTGCGGTCGAAGTCAACGTATAATTCGGCCCGACCGAATCCCTGAGAGTTTTCACGAGTGCCACGAATTGCGAGTCATCCCCTTGACTGAGCGGTTCCCAATCGATGTCTATCCCGTTATACCCTCCGGCCCTGGCGAAGGTCACAAGGTTCGACACAAATTTGTTCAATATCGCAGGCGCCGTGGCAGCCAGAAAATCTTTTTCGGTCGCCCAACCACCGATGCAAATCAAGACATTAGCCCCGGCGGCATGAGCGGCTTTAACGAGAGCGGCCCCTCCCTCCTTTGTGATATCGTTGTCGGCAGTGTCCAGGGTCCCATCCGGATTCGGAACGAGCGCGAAATAGACAACGTCGGTCATCGCGCTGAAATCGACATCGGACACAGGGAGATATCCGTCGCTCCCTGTACCTAATTCCCATCCGCCATAATACGCGGTCACCCAATGTTGTTGCAACGGGCCGGCAATCAACGGGACGCCGTTGAAGGGCATGACAATCAGCGCGGAGACTACCAGGCTCCAGCATAAGCACACTTCGATCTTCTTCATCATTTACGAAGTACCAGCTCATCCCAGCGAGAGAGGCTAATCACGCTGCCCTGCGCTCATCCTGATTTTTTTCATCCCATGGATCATCGAAAGCCGTTCAAGTGACTTGCCGAAAGCGTTGCCGGCCGCTTCCAGCAGAGGGTATTTCCCATCGCCGGGATATCCCCAGCCAAGCTCATACAAGATGATGCCGCCGAGTTTTTTCTTCTTCACATAGGCCGCCTTCGCCGCAATCGACGCCGAGTCATCATATGAAACAAACATATCGCCGGAATTTTGCCCCGCATGAATGCTTAGATAAGGCACCTTGGCGACCGGATCCCAATGTTCGTCAGACTTCGAATAGTATTTTTGCATTATTCCAGATCCATCGTGCCAGTAAAGCGGAACATCGAAGCGAACGGAAGGAGGAGATATCCATTTCTGGTCGGGCCTGGTCACTCCTTTCCCATCCATCATCACCCCTCCACGCCAAACTGCGCCGGCTAACTCCGCTCCGATACCGAGCTTTGAAGCCGGGACACCAGCGTCCGTGAATTTCTTGACGATGTTGTCGCACGCCGGTACCGGCTTCGACCAGCCTACAGTTATCCCGTCGTCATACAAGGCGCTGTTGTACCATGTTACCCATCCATCCGATGGAAACGACAAGTCGTAAGTCATTAGATTTATTTCATCGAAATATTCGGACAACGAGGCCATTAGATTTTGAGACCCCGAACTCGTGGCTGCGGTCAGGATGTACGGATGAGGTAGAGCCGCTCTTAATGCCTTCGTCAGATTTGCGTAAGCAGAAAAGTCGGAGTTGGTTAACGGCTCCCAGTCGATGTCCACGCCGTCGTAGTGACTTTTCCTCACGAACTTCACGATATTTCTCACGAAAGTGTCGAGTTCGGCTGGACGGGTCGCTCCTTCAAACAGCTTCTGAGTCTGCCAGCCACCTATCCCCATTATAACCGCAGTTCCTGCCGCGTGCGCCTCGCGTACCAGGGCGTTTGATCCCTCGCTGCTCATGTTGTCCGACGTATCGATCGCGCCATTCGGGTAAGGAGTGAAGCCGAAATAGACCACGGCAGTCATGGAAGAGAAGTTGACTACGTTGATCGGAGGATTGCTGTTTGTGCCGTTGCCGACCTCCCAGCCGGGATAGTAACATGTGACCCAGTGTCGCGCCTGCGCGAAACAGTCGGACGCGGAAGATATGGAGAATATGACAGCGGCTGCCACGTACAACCATTGAATATTCGTTACCCGGCGTGCCGGGCTGCTCAGGCTATTCGAGCGTGAACATTCTGATCGATATTTCATCTGAAATAATCCTTTCGAGTTATAGTTGAGGCGATATCCATGTGGTCTAGATACGACCTCTTCCCTACTTGACCTTCTTATTTGAGAAGGACCATCTTTCTCATAATTGATACATTATTTATACGCAAAGTGAATAGGTACACGCCGCTCGCGTCTCCGCTCCCGTTCCACTCCCTGGAGTACGAACCGGGCAAAAGGTAACTATCGATCAGGGTAGCGATTCTCTCCCCGAGAATATTGTAGATGTCGAGCGTGACGTGCGCCGGCGTGTCAATCCGGAATGAGATTGCGGTTACTGGATTAAATGGGTTGGGATAGTTCTGATAAAGGCTTCCGAAAAGGCCTACATTACCGCTCGTGATCGGGACGTAGTACAGGAAGTCCGACTTGATCGACTGCAAAAGTGGATAAGATCCATGCCCCGGATATCCCATCCCAAGCTCGTAAATAATGATTCCGCCGAGACCTTCCTTCCTGATGAATCGCGCCTTTGCTTCGATCGACGCTGAATCGTCATACGAAACGAAGCAAGCTGGTTTTCCCCGCTGCTGCGGAATGCTGAGATAACCAACTTGCGCCAGTGAGTCCCAGTGATAGTAATAAGGCTTGTAGTAATGCTGCATTATTCCGGTGCTGTCATGTGAGTAAAGTGGCACATCATACATAACAGAATTGAGCGAAAATAGCGATTCGTCCGGTTCAGTTACGCCCGTCCAGACTGTCCCGCCAAGTTCCGCCCCGATACCGATTTTATCCGGAGCGACCCCCGCCTTTTCGAAGTTGTCAACGACCGCCTTAATGGAAGGGAGATGCGTCTTCAACCCCGGAAATTTCAGGCCGCCGTCGTAGACAGGCGAATTGAACCAAACGACCCATCCGCCTGTTGGAAAGGACATCTCATACGTCATAATATTTACTTGTTCAAAGTAATTCTGATCGAGTGACATAATCTTCTTATTACCGGGACTGCATGTTGTAGTTAGAAAATCAGCTTTTGAAATCGCCTTGAGAGAATCGTGGAGCGCTCTGGCGAGTGCTGTGAAGGGATAGTAATCCTGAGCGTTGATTGGTTCCCAGTCGATGTCTATTCCGTCGAATTTATTTACCCTGACGAAGTCGATAAGATTTCGGACGAACTCGCTGAGGTGCCCGGTATCGGTAGCGCGCTCGAAGTCTGTTCCGCTTCCGGCTCCTCCGACGCATATCAACACTTTCGCGGAGGCGGAGTGCGCCGCGCGAATGAGTTTCTCCGTCCCTTCACTAGTGATTCCATTTGTGGATGTATCAATCGTGCCGTCGGCGTTCGGCACAAGAGCGAAATCTATAACATCGGTGAAGGCGGAAAAGTCGACATCAGAAACAGGGAGATAACCGTTCGAGCCGTTACCGAGTTCCCAGGCTCCGTAATAAGCCGTTACCCAATGAGCCGGCTCAGCGTCACAGAATTTCGGTACACATAAGAACGATGACATCATTACAGAAACCAATGAAATGAAAGCCCGCGCAAGATCGCTTCGCGCGAGCATGGATAAATAGGAATCGGAGCCAACTGATGGTGTATTCAATTTCCGCTACTCCAATGCAATGTCGTTAGCAGGCCCCGATGGTGGTGATGCCCAGCCTGCCATCGCCGGATTTCACTCCTGATCGAGTTTAAAACCAGTCGGTTCGGTCAAGCTGGGTGAACTTACCGTGGACCCGCCCTCGCGAGCCGTCCGATAACTTGGCGGCTTGTTCATGACGGCCCCTCCTTCGACTTGGCTCCGTGGGACCTGGCAAGAATATATCATCAATCCTCAGGCCGGAAGATTCTGACGATTATTCATCGAATCGCTGCAGGCCGCGTATATATTTTACACGCTCATTCCGGAGAATTGGTTAGGTGGTACACATTTACGGCGAACGAGGCGGCTCGTCGGGAGGTACAAAAAAAAGGTCGCCCCATTTCTGAGGGCGACCCCGCGAACATTTCAATTTATGGCAGCTCGGCAGAGTGAGCCGAGCCTGTCTCATCGAGTCGTCACTTTATTAGAATCATCTTCTTAATCATGGCTTTGTTGCCTGCCATCAGTCTGTAGAAATAAACTCCGCTCGCGCAACTCGAACCATTCCACACCGCAGAATGCATTCCAGCGCTCATGTAACTATCGACCAGCGTTGACACCTGCTGGCCGAGCGTGTTGTACACCTTGAGCGTAACATGCGCTGCTTCCGGTACAGAAAACATAATCGTTGTAGTCGGGTTGAAAGGATTCGGATAGTTTTGCTCCAGGGCAAACTTCGAGGGCGTTTGCACCGAGGCGACAGTATCTATTCCGGTAGCCGTCAGCGAACTGGAGGCATTGTTCAATTGCAGATTGTCCAGATAGTATGTCTCGGTTTGGCTGCTGTTCTCCGAAATGTCGATCCGGTCAAATTGCTGATTAGACGGATTTAGACTGCTCATCGGTACCGTTATCAATGTCCATTTATTAGCGTGAACACTCCCGACAGAGACGGCCTGGAATGAGGTTCCCGCGTCGCTTTCAAGTCCAACTGTGAAGGACATCTTCGAGCTAGTGTAGACCTCGAACTGGACTGCGCTGTAAAGAGCCGGGTTTATGTACTCCCCGGAATTCCACGCGCCATAATGGAGACTCGCCGCTCCCCATTCACCTTGTACAACTGAAATCGAGGAGCTTCCGCCGTAAACCGGGCTGGTGTTTGAGAAGTTGAGCGTGGCATTCCATGAGGCGTCCATCCACGGAGACTGGAGCGCATCCTGGTAAATTGCCAGGCCGGGAACGGAAGCCACCGAAGGTATTTTGAAGACCCAGGGGGAAGACCAATTGCTCGTCAAGCTGCCGGAGCTCGCGTCGGCGCGCCAGTAATACGTGTTTCCCGCCTGCAAATTGTTTACGGTAAGGGAATCCGTCGTCAGGTTGGCGCTATCGACAACGGTCGAAGAGAAAGTACTGTCCGTCGATACCTGTAGTCGGCAGGATGTGGCTCCCGAAGGTATTTTCCATGTCAACGTCACCGGGGATGTGACAGTGGAATCAGCTTCGGCAGGTAGCAAGAGTGTCGGCGCCGGAATCGTGGTCAGCTGCAGATTATCGATATAGTAAGTTATTGGATTGCCGCTCGCGTCTTCGATTACAAGCATGGTGAAGACCTGGTTCGTCGGATCGAGCTCCGACATCGGAATAGTGATGCTTGTCCAGTGATCCGCGGAAACCGTGCCATAATTGACAGTCGGGAACGTGACTCCCGTCGGACCGCCCATAAGGAACACCGCAAGGTCGATAGAAGAAGCGGAATAGATGTCGAATGTAACGTCGGAATACTGCGCCGGGTCAACATTCACCAACGCATTCCATCCTCCGGAAAGGAGCCTGAAACCGCCGGAAGCATTCTGTGCGACGCTAACGGACGCGGTGCATCCGCTGTAAACTATAGATGTGTTTGCGAAATCGTCAGTCACGTTCCACGAACCATCCGACCAGTTCGACGCCAGCTGGTTCTGGTAAATCCAAGTCCCCGAAGTGCTGGCTGCGCTAGAGGCGACGGTATTAGAGACCGTTACCGTTACTGAACTGGTTGCTGTGTTACCTGCCGCGTCGCTCGCAACCGCTGATATCGTGTGGGTGCCGTTTGACAGACCGGATGTGGCCAATGTAGTGGTGTACGGCGAGGTAGTAATAGCGCTTCCATAATTCGTTCCGTCGATCTTAAATTGCACGCCAGTTACGCCGACATTGTCGCTGGCGTTTGCTGAAAGCGATATGGTCCCGGACACGGTCGATCCGCTCGAGGGCGACGTGACAGAAACAGTCGGCGCGGTTGTATCCTTGGTCGAGAGGATGTTTGAAACATTCACGGTGATCGACGCAGTCGAAGAATTGCCCGCGGCGTCCGTTGCCGTCGCGCTTATCGTGTGCGTGCCGTTAGTTAGCGTCGTAGTGAGAAGGCTTGCTGTAAACGGAGCAACACTGATTGTCGATCCGATCAAACTGCCATCCACTTTGAACGTAACGCCTGTAACTCCGACGTTATCGGAAGCGTTAGCCGAAATTGACAGAGTGCCGGACACCGTCGCGCCGTTCGTCGGCGAGGAAATCGAAATAGAGGGAGGAATCGTGTCGGTCGGCACCGCTGTAGTACCGCCGCCCATCTCTTTCTTCACGTACGCCAGCAAGGGATAAGTGCCGTTGCCCGGGTATCCCATGCCGAGAGAATAGATGATCAATCCGCCGAGTCCCTTGCTGTTTATGTAGTTAAACTTGGCATTGACATCGCTCGTGTCTTCAAAGCTTATGAAGTAATCGCTGGAGTTGGTCGAGCCGGTCGTGCTGAGGTAAGACGCCTGGGCCTGACTGTCCCAGTGATAGTCCTGGGCATTGTAATATTTTTGCATGATTCCGGAGCCGTCCGACGCATAAAGGGGCACGTCTTCCTGTACGGTGGGAGCTGTTGACCATGCCTGGTTTGGTCCGGTTACACCGGCGCCGTTCGTCATCGTGCCGCCGTTCCACACTGTCCCGGCGAACTCGGAGCCTATGCCGAGTTTAGATGCGGACACACCGGCGCTTTCATAACTGGCAACCTGTGAATTGACGTTGGATGAAGCTTCCGACCCGTTTGTTGAGGCCGTGCCGTAAGAATATACAGAGCTGTTGTACCATGACACCCATCCCTGCCACGGGCCGGCCATATCGTATGTCATGATATTTATCTGGTTAACTTCCGACTGGACGGCCGCCATCGCGGTAGGATCTCCGGCAGTCGTCGTAATCAGATAGGAGCTCCCCAGCGCGGAGCGAAGAGCCTTAATCAGCGCCTCGTACTGCGCGTCGTCGGTTGAGGCTTCCGGTTCCCAGTCGATATCTACGCCGTCCATATTATTGTTCTTTACAAAAGCGACGATGTTAGAGACGAACGTGTTAAGGTTCGTCGAGTTCGTGGCGCCCTGGAATCCGCTCTCGGTATTCCATCCGCCAACGCAGATAAGCACTTTGGTGCCGCTGGCATGCGCCGCTGTGGTAAGCGCCGTGGCACCGGTTGTCGAAATGCCGTTGCTCGCTAAATCGAGCGATCCGTCCGCGTTAGGCACGATCGCGAAATAGACAACGTCGGTCATCGCGCTAAAATCGACATCTGCGACCGGCATGTACCCGTTTGATCCATCTCCTAACTCCCACCCGCAATAATAAGCAGTCACCCACGGCTTGGCCTGTACTTTCGCTGCCGCAATCGACATGAGAAATATCAGCGCCGCGGTCAACAAACCTCGGTATCTATTCTCGAACTTTTTCATTTGTTCTCCTTGCTTTGTAATCCGTTGCTCGAAGCATCATTAACGGAATCGATGTTGTTCTTGACAGCCTTCTCATAGGAGAGAGCCGTCAGGCAATCGATGAATTGGTTCAGTTGAGTCGTGAGGCTGAATACGAATGTGGCGCCCGCTTCCTTCCAGACTTCCTCTCCCGCCGAGTTGAACGGCAGAGTCAGCACTACAATAATCACATCCGGATTGATTCGCCGGATTACCGGGACCACGCCTGTTCCCAGGCGTCCGAATTTCGGGAGCACTACGACTACCACATCTGGACAAGTTGATAGGACTTCGCACACGACGTTGACTTCATCAGCTACGTCGCTTACGCATTCGACATTCGGGATTTCCGAAATGATCGCTCGAAGTTTCGGGCGCATTATCTCCGAATCGGTGGCTAGTAAAATTCTCATCATATTCTCACGCCTGTTTTTCATTTTTTGCGTTAGAAAATTAGCAGGGAGCGAAAAGGGCGGGTATCGGTAAATGCCCGATTTTCAAGTAGGATAGGGGGATAGCCGGGTGTGGGAATAAAGGAAACAACCTTGTAGCGAAAAGTACTACAAGGACGAGTCGGGGGAGGATAAATTAACGGAATGGTGGAATAATGGAAGCTTGGATTGATGGAACTATGGAATAGGCAGAGCGAATTAGTGGGGATCGCTTGAACATTGGATTGTTGGATTGGTGGATTAAGCCGGGGATGGTTGAATAGAAGTTGGGTTCGAAAAGGAAGAGGGTCAGATGTTTTGGGGATGAGGATAGAGCTCTGTGCAGTTATGCCAAGTATAGTATCGCGACTTTCGACTCAACGGAGTTGAGCAACAGAAACCCGATACTAACCACCATGCTCTGTGGCGCTTTCCCGACTACGAAGTAAACGGCGATGAGCGGGCACTGACACTGTCTTACTCAGCGAGACTTTCACCTCCGCGGCGAGGCGGCTTCGATCACGCAATCCTGGCCTCGTTTCGCGCGCCTCTCGGCCGCGCTGTGGTGGCACAGGGTTTGAGTTTGTTGTCATCAATCCGGTACTCTGGTTTCACCATTTCAGGGTGTCGCAACAGACGCCGCAGACTCTCTTGAAACGGAAAGGTTTCAGTATGCAAGACCTCTACAGGCTCATCGCAGGTGATCACATTTTCCTGAAGAACATATTGCTGGTGAAATAACCATCGCATAATAAACACGCCGCTTCGGTGGGCGGTCCGCACGTAGGATTGTACTGCCGCTCCGGCCATAACTAACAAGAGGCTAACATGAAAAATATAATCAAGATACCGATGCTCGTCGCACCAATCTTCTTTCTCTCTACCTTCTTCACAAGCGCTGCCTTTGCGCAGCAGGGATGGGTACCCGAGAAGAGCGGAACGTCAAATAATCTCTACGCCGTCTCTTTTCCCGATACAATGACTGCATACGTCGTCGGCGCCGGCGGCGCAATACTAAAGAGCACAGACGGAGGAGTGACCTGGACAAGCCAGACGAGCGGAACAACTCAGTCCCTGCTGGGGATTACTTTCACAAATGTCGACACCGGAACCGTTGTCGGCGGCGGCGGAACGATTCTACACACCACAAATGGCGGAGTGACGTGGCTGAAACAAACCAGCGGCACAGGTACCAACCTCCGTGCGGTTTCCTTCTTCCACGGCAACAACGGTATGGCAGTGGGAGACGGAGGAACAATACTCTACACAAGCGACGGTGGTACGACATGGAATAGGCAGAACAGTGGAGTAACAAACAAACTGACGGGCGTCTCATCCGTAAATGACAGCACATGGGTAGCAGTAGGAGTCGGGACACCTTTTGGCGGTTCCAGCGGCGAAGCTCCCGTTCTACGCACAACAAATGCGGGAAGTACCTGGAATCAGGTAACCAATATATACAGGTTGCAAACAAGACAACTGGAGACGCTAAATGCTGTCTCCTTTAGAAGTAATCTTGGACTTGCCGCTGGATACTCTGAAGGGCAAACCGGATTAACGGGACCTATCGAATTCATCACCAGCGACGGAGGCGCCTCCTGGAACGAGAAGAGCGAAGGCGCATCACTTCATGGCTGCTCCTATGCGGAGGCATCAGCATGGTATGCAGTCGGATATCCGGGGATGATCGTTCGAAACGGCGCCGTCCAAACTCTCGGAAGAGCTAATCAATACGCTACGTTGAATGCCGTGGCATTTGCGAACGGCGCTAAAGGTATTGTTCTAGCAGGGAACACAATCCTTAGAACAACCGACGGCGGGATTGCCCCTCCGTATGCTCCCGCATTAGCTGTGCCCGCAAACGGTACAACAAATTCTCCTACAAATCCATCTTTCAAGTCTACAGATTCATGCTGGGTAACCGGCTCACGCATACAAATATCGCCGGACAGCAGTTTCCTGTCAGTAGTCTATGATACTTCGCACGGACCTGGCGCATACGGCAGTGTTCAAGTGTACCAGGCGCAGGGGCTCGCACAAGGTACCACTTACTATTGGAGAGTCAGAACAAGCAATGCTTACGGGAACAGCCCGTGGTCTCAAGTCTGGCACTTCACGACTCAAGGTAATCCTGATCTGGCGGTCTACGACTCGACTCTCCAGTCTCCATGGACCGATGTGTCGTGGGGAGCTTCCGTTACCTACACCGACTCCAACGCCATCAGCGTAAATGCCGACGCATGGGGAGCCCTGAGTCTGCTCGACGGTTCCTGGAGCACTCAGGACTCGGTCAACCCTTCCATGTACACCAGCTTCAACTTCTCCTTCATGGGCACACAGGAGTTCGGCGTCTTCCTCCAGACCGATTCAGGACAGTCCCTTCCCTGCGTCGATACCACGCTTACAGAATCAGGGTGGGTAAATGTATCCATTCCGGTGAGCCAACTCGACCCCAACGGCACAAAATTCAGCAGGCTGACATTCCAGTCCGATGAGGCATCTGCCTACCGGTTCTATGTAAGAGACTTGAGGTTTGTCGGACTCGGGCAGTCATCCAAGGCATTCAGACAATTGTCTCCTTTGGCCGGAGTCGGTACGGAAGTTCCAAAATCATTCAGCCTCGCACAGAACTATCCCAACCCGTTCAATCCCACAACGACGATCGACTATCAGATCCGCAACCCGAGCCACGTCTCGCTGACCGTCTATGATGTACTCGGCAGAGTTGTTCAAACGCTGGTCAACACAAACCAGCAGGCTGGATCGTATTCAGTCTCCTTCAACGCTTCCGGCCTTGCCAGCGGTGTGTACCTCTACAGGCTCATCGCAGGTGATCACATTTTCCTGAAGAAAATGATGTTGGTGAAATAGAGAGGAAAGGTCGTACCACAGCCCAACACAAAAAAGCCCCGTCGTTAACTTCACGGCGGGGCTTCTTTCTTCTGGTTGGTAGTTGGGGCTACCTCAGGTTTTTTCCATTCGACCGGAGAACTATGAGTAACACGCCCTGACACCTATTGTGCGAACCAGTAGCTGTAGTTGGTCTTTTCGAATTCTAAATGTTTTCTTTCTTTGACCACCCTTGCTGGGTTCCCGCCGACAATAGAGTATTGTGGAACATCCTTGACGACCACCGATCCAGGAAGGACAACGGCCCCTTTCCCGATCGTTACGCCAGGCATGACAAGAGCGTTAGAGAACACGAACACGTCGTCCTCAATAACAACAGGCCTCCCGATCAGATGCAGATCCGGGGAATTCACGTCGTGTCCGAGAGTATAGATTTTTGTTCCGTGTGCTATGTTGACGTTGTTCCCGATGCGTATCCCGCTTCTGTTGTCAAGGTAACAATGAGGATTCACAGTCACATTGTCTCCGACTACGAGATTCCTGCGTGAGAAGAACTTCACCGGGATGTGGATGTATGTCTGTTTGCCAATCTGAAAGCCAGCAGCTTTCATGAATAGCTTTTTCAATCTGAAGAATGGGGCGGCATTGTAAAGGAAGTTGAAACAGAGGACCGCCACAAAATAGATCTCATTTCTCAGCCACTCCTTCCTACCTTCACGGCGGCTAATTTTGCCCGCCGAAGGGGGACCGACAAACCGCGTCGTGTCGCCAAGATTGTCCGGCGCATCCCGTCCTGGAAGGACGCCCTCTATCTGAAAGTTCGCCATCTGTGGAATCTCCATTCTCCCTGTCTCAGCATGAGAGCCGGGTCTGTATTGCATAGTCATCTTCCGCCACCTTTCTGAATTTTCGATATCTGTTACTCGTGACTCGATCCACCAGTTGTTATCCGATAACCGATTTATCCAGTAATCACCCAAACTCTTGCCTCCTTAATCCAAGTTTCCATGATTCCGTTTCCCAATTGTTCACTCTATCAGATGTTTTTCGATCGCGTACATGGTGAGCTCAGTGACGCTTTTCATATTCATTTTTTCCATAACTCTCGATTTGTAAGTGTTGACGGTATGGATACTAATGGAAAGTTCGTCGGCGATTTCCTTGACCTTCTTCCCCTGGGCGAGTGCTCGCATTATTTGGAACTCCCTGTTCGAGAGGACCTCGTGCGGCTGCTTCTCGAGATCTCTATCGAGTTCGGAAGCAAGCTGTTCGGCCAGCGAACCCGTAATGTATTTTTTCTTTTTCGCCAGGGTGCGGACAGCCGCGATGATTTCCTCGGGGGCGGTCTCTTTCGTCAGATAGCCTGATGCTCCTGACTTCAAAGCGCGAACGGCGAAGCGTTCCTCCGGGTGCATTGTCAATACAAGGATGGGAAGCTTCGGATAGCGATGCTTCAGGTCGCCCAGAAGGCTCAGAGTTCCTTTGCCCGGCATCGAGAGGTCAGTTATAAGCACATCGGGTTCGGCCTTCTCGACCCCGTCAAGGAGTTCCTGTTCGTTGGACCCCTCGCCTATCACCTTGAGATCGCCTTCCGCCTCGAGGATTTCCCTGAGTCCTTTCCTGACCAGCGGATGATCGTCGGCAATAAAAAGTCTAATCATGTGTTCATTCAAGTATGTATACAGATGGATAGCTCAACATCTGTGCCATCACGCTTCGAGGGTTCACCCCCGCAAATTCTCATTGTATTACGGCAAAATCATAGAGACAGGGTTAGTCAGCCGCCTGAGTGTGTATTTTGGATACTTGCCCAAAGCCATCGGTGGTGCCGATGCACACACCAGATTCCAATTTATTGCGACTCACAATTCGGCACATGCGGATTCAAGCCTCAATTGCGAAGTCAGCGCGAGATTTCCCGGGTAATCCTCACGGCATGTCCTTTGAGTTAATACTCAGGAGAAGTTCAACAGAAAAGAAATGGAATCGATGACGCAGGCACACAAAATAACATTTCAAATTTCTTCGGCAAATCAATGCTCCCAGAGATAACGATATTAATTCTGATCGGCATCGTCATAATGCTCGCTCAGCATGAGGAGCGAGGCGGTATACGGAAGTACGTGATCATCGGGACGATCGCACTTCTTCAGACCGTGCTCGTTGTTCTGGAAATGTACATCATGAAAGTTCCGAAGTTATAGGGCCTAAATGGATTTCATGACCGAGACAACACCGTGGAGACGTGATAAGACAGGGAAATTTGTTCCCGGCCTTCCGTTCGACTTGACCGTCCTTTACCTCGTGATAGTTTGTATTTCGCTACTCTTCGCGTTCGTGCTCCTGAAGACATACGGCAACATCGAGGCGTCCGTTGCCCTTCTGGTAGTATTCATGGTCCTGTTTCTGTCATTCTACAGGGTTGATCTCGCGTTCGACCTCTTCGTGGCGATGGTTCTGTTCTTCGACCAATTCATCGTCGTGCCCGGGGACCCGATAACCGAGAAGGTGGGATATTTCGATAATCTCAAGCAAAATCCGCTCCTCCCACCGACTTCAATCGGAGTAATGAATCCGCTGGAGATACAACTTTTCCTGATGATGTTTGGACTTTTCCTCGCAATGTGCGCGAGGAAGAATGCGAAATTCCAACGTGTGCCTGTTTGGGGATTGGCCCTACTGTTCACAACGGCGATGATCCTATCGCTGGCTCATGGGCTCGCGACCGGCGGCATCTTTCTAAGGTCGCTCTGGGAGATCAGGGCACTCTTCTATTTCCTCCTGCTGTATTTCCTGGTCCCGCAAATCATACAGACCAAAGAACAGATCTATACGCTCCTCTGGATTTTTGTCGTCATGATTGCCGTGAAAGATTTCCAGGGTGCATTAAGGTTCGCGGTGCTCGGTTTTCATTTCAGGGGTAATCTCTGTCTTACCAATCATGAAGATCCGGTTTTCACCGTTGACCTCTTCATACTCCTGTTCGGTCTTCTCCTTTTCGGTGTGAAGATGAAGCAGCGTACCGCGATCCTGGCACTGATGCCCATATTCTTACTGGGGTTCTACGCCGGAAAGCGAAGGGCGGCTTACGCGGGCTTCATCGTCTGCGTGATAGTATTCATGCTTATGTTGAACAAGAAAGAGAGGGCTGTTTTTTACAAATACTTCATCCCAGCCCTGGTGTTAGTCGCGATATATTCGGCGATTTTCTGGAACTCACACGGCAGGCTCGGCGCGCCGGTCCGGATGATAAAATCGGGCCTCATCGAAAGCAAGAAAGCGGATGGGTCGCACTACTCTTCCAACCTCTACCGGATAGTTGAAAGGTATGACCTGGCCGCGACAGTTAAACACTCGCCGATAATCGGGATCGGATTCGGCAAGAAGTACCTTCAGCCTCTGCCGCTCGTAAAGATAGACTTTCCCTTGCAGGACTGGATACCTCATGATGAAATACTCTGGCTGCTCGTGAAAATGGGAGCCGTAGGCTTCTTCACGTTCTGGCTTTTCATCGATGGGCTGCTCTTTGAAACCGTATCCATTACGAAGATTGTGAAGGACCCATTTCTGAAGGCGATGTGCCTGATGATCGCGGCAGCAATAGTCAATCAGATGGTCGTCTCGTATTTCGATCTGCAGCTGACCTACTACAGGGACATGGTATTCCTCAGCACTCTATGCGGCCTTCTTCCGACTATTAAAGCGCTGCACAGCGCGCAGATTTCCGAGGAGAACGCTCCGGCGCCCCCGCCGCTCTCGGATGGAGATCGGCAGTGAAAATGAAAGTGAACGTCAAAACTAGACAAGAATGGTTTAAATGGCTTACTCGATAGCAAAATCCTTGTTTAAGAACAGTGCGCTGATGATGATGGCACAGGCCGCGACATGGGTATCAGGACTCGTTCTCCTGATGGTCGTAGCGCGTTACCTCGGCAGCGCGGACTATGGATACTTGTACCTTGCGCTTTCCATTCAGACTATTTGCCAGTGGGTCATCGATTACGGCGGCCAGAATTACATACCGAAAGAAGTCTCGCGGAAGAAGACAGATTCGTCCGACCTCATGACGCAGTCTATGCTCCTCAGAATGGGGCTATGGGTGCTCTCGATGATCGTTACCTTCGCTCTTTGCCTGGTAGCCAACTATTCGACCCGAGTCATAATACTGATCATGGTTCTGGTGTTCTCTAACCTGTGGGTTAATCTGACGCTCCTGCTCCGTTCCGGGTACCAAGGGTTTGAAGACATGAAATACCCGTCACTTGCGACGGTAGTCGATCGAGGCCTGCTTACAATTACCGTAGTCCCCGCCCTTCTGCTCGGGCTGCGGGTAACGTCGGTCGCCATACTAATGGCGCTCACGCCGTTCGTCAACTTCCTGATCTGCTTAAGGTTTTCCAAGAAGATGTTCCGGCTGAACATCTCTTTACAGATGGACAAGTTCAAGCTGCTGTTGAAAGAGGGATTTCCCTATTTCCTGTGGTCCCTCTTCGGTGTCGTCTACTATCGAATCAATGCGATAATGCTTTCGCTGATGACTCCGGCTTCGGTTGTCGGTTGGTATGGAGCGGCTTTCAGATTCTTCGGCATACTCATGTTTCTCCCCGCGATATATTCAGCGGCCCTTTATCCCATACTCACAAGGCTGAGCCGGTCCGAGGCGCCCTCAATGATTAGCACGTCTCAAAAAAGCATCTCGTTCCTACTCCTTGCGGGGATACCGATAGCGGTCGGCTTGATCTTCTTCTCGCGGTTTATCGTTCAGCTCCTGTTCGGCTTGAAGGAATTCGGACCCTCCGCAGTCATTATCCAGCTTTTCTCCGCGGGGATGCTCCTGACATATGTCGATTTCGTGTTCGGCGGAATCGTTCTCGCCATTGATAAACAGAAACAGTGGGCAATGATCGCTTTCGGAGCGATGGTAGTAAACATCGGGATGAATTACCTACTAATCCCTTACTTCCAGACCCTTTCGGGAAACGGCGGAATGGGCGCGGCAATCGCGACAGACCTGACGGAATTATTCGTAATGATATCGGCCCTGTTTCTGATGCCGAGTAAACTCTTCTCACGGAAGCTTCTGGCAACTTGCGGGAAAGGTGTCGCAGCAGGGGTAGTGATGGCGTTATCGATAGCGGGCGCGGAGTCGATCGGCTTCCCTTACCTCACGCTTCCCGTGATTGGGCTCGTCGCTTACGTGATCGCATTACTGGCAACAGCTACATTCAACGTTTCACAATTAAGACATCTGCTTGCCGAGATTTCAATTCCCGGCTTTCTCAAAACATTTTCAGAAAAAAGGAGAGCGAGCGCATGAAGATCCTGCACGTAACACCTTACTCCCCCGTCCCCCCAACATTCGGAGCTGCGCTGCGGATGTACCACATTCTCCGCGGGCTCGCACAGCTGCATGAAGTTACGTTCGTCACTTTCGGGACAAAGAAGGATCTTGAAGGACTTAGATCTGCTTTCGGAGATTCGCTCGACAGCATTCACGTGGTGCCGCCAAACTTCCTCGCCCGCAGGCACCCGTGGCTCAGGTTATTGGCCGCCTTCCGAAGAAGCGAAAGTTTTTATACTCAATACACTAACGGCACGGAAATGCAGGCCGTTCTCGACAGGCTCTATGAAAACAGCCATTATGATTTCACCATAGTCGAATTTCCGCACATGGGAAAATTCAAATTCGGCGCGGACACGATCAGCATTCTGGATGAGCACAATGTCGAGTATTCAAATTTCGAGAGGATGTACAAGAACATTCATTCCCCCGCCAGGAAGCTGTTGTACTTCAGGGAACACAAGAAGACTTATCAGGAGGAGTTGAAAGCGTGCAAAAGCGTAGACGCGATTTTCACAACATCGATAAACGACAGCCAAATCCTTGATCGCGAAGTTCCGAGGAAGCCAAAATACGTCATACCTAACGGCGTGGACACCGGATACTTCGTGCCATCCAAGGCCGAGCCCGAACCGTATTCGATGGTTTTTACAGGGACAATGGATTACGTGCCGAATCAGGATGGCGTGTTGTACTTCCTTGATGAAATATTCCCGCTCATAAAACAAGTTTTGCCTCAATCGAAGGTATACATAGTAGGAAAGAATCCGCCGAAGGCGATTACGCGAAGAGCGAACGTAGACACTATCGTGACAGGTTTCGTGGAAGACGTAAGGCCTTATACCTGGAAGGCCTCTGTGTACGTGGTGCCGCTGAGAATGGGTAGCGGGACAAGACTGAAAATACTCGAGGGACTAGCCATGAAAAAACCGATCGTTAGCACAAGCATAGGCTGTGAAGGAATTGAAGTCAGGAATGGGACAGATCTCGTCGTGGCCGACAGCCCGGCCAAGTTCGCCGCGGAGGTGGTCGATCTGTTCTTGAACAGAGTGAGAGCGATAAGTCTTGGCGAGAATGGTTACGAACTCGTGAAGTCGCGATACGATTGGAGCGCTGTCGTCTCAAAAATGGATGACGCTTTAACGTCACTGTACAAAAAGAAGTACGGAAACGACAGAGATATCGGTTCTATCCAGATGAAAGAATCTCACAGCATCCCTGAACACCACGCGCAGGCGCAATACGAAGAACAGCACACTGTAAAAGTGCTTATGTATCATCGTGTCGTCAACGACGAAACGCACATTGATCAGTATTCATGGAATGTGACCGTCTCTCAGCTCAGGAGACACCTTGAGCTCCTCGGCAAGTGGGGATACACCTGCATTAACTTCGAGGATTACGCCCTTTTCCAACGGGGGAAGCTCAATCTTCCCAAGAAGCCCGTCATAATGACTTTCGACGACGGATACGACGAGATGCACCGGAACGCTCTACCGATCATGAAAGAATTCGGCGCTCGCGCCACGGCATTCATACTTGGCGACCGCTCGATTAAATCGAACACATGGGATGTGGAATCGGGATTCGAAGGAGCGACGCTGATGGACGACGATCAGATACTTGAGATGAAAGACGCGGGGTTTGAGATAGGTTCACATTCCATGACACATCCGGATCTCACCCGACTTTCCGAGCGCCGTGCCAGAAAAGAGATCTTTCAATCGAAGGAAATCCTGGAAGACTTGCTAGATTCTCCGGTCATCTCTTTCGCCTACCCTTTCGGTTCCGCGAACAGCCTGATGGAAAGACTTGTGAAAGAAGCGGGGTACGATTACGGCTGCGGAGTATACTCGGGTCCTCCGAGATTCGCCCACGACAAGTACGATATTCGCCGCATTCCCATAACTAGAAAGACGAACGCCGTCGATTTCGCATTGAAGATCCTGACCCCTTACGAGTATTATGAATGGATCAGATGGGAAACTGGACGCATGATTCGCGGTAGCAAAGTCACCGTCGGCGTTCAGAGTGGAGCATCCGACGACGGAGAGGAAGGGACAATATGATCGAGATGCCAACGGCATATTGGGACGTACCCTCCCCCGCTACCGAGATCATCGACAGGAAGCGCCCCGGCAACACTATAACCGTGCAACTTGTGACCGATATGTCGTCGTTTGCCGCGCTGGAGGGTGAATGGGACACGCTTGTATCAGATAGTTCAACGACAATCTTTCAAACTTTCGCCTGGCAATTTCTTTGGTGGAAACATTTCGGCTCACGTCCCGAGAATCATCTCTACATAGTGCTATTCAGAAGCAGTGAGAAGCTGATCGGCATTGCACCGTTGTTCATAAAGACTCTCTCACTATTTCACTTCAGAATTAACAGGAAGCTCCTCCTCCTCGGCTCCGGCCTTGCCTCTCCGCATTCACCGGTACTCTCGCTCGAGAAGCAGGGTCCGCTCGATTATCTCGACATAATTTCCGCCCGAGGTTCCGAAGACCTTGTAGCGGATGCTTTTATAGCGCTTCTCCAGAACAGGAATAGGCTCTGGGACGAAGTCGAGTTCCAGAATCTTCGCGAGGACGGGACCGTCATGACGCATCTCTTGCTCAAATGCAAAGACCGCGATTTCTCTATCATCATGGAACACGAGGACACCTGTCCATTTGTCGGTTTGCCTGATAGTCTGGACAAGTTTCTCTACTCGATGAAACGGAGTGTCAGGCGTAATCTGCGCTACGTACAAAGGGGATTCCTCGAAAATCCTGAATACAGTGTCGAGGACGCGGCGGCAAATGGAAACGCCGACGGCGCCCTTCAATTGTTGTCCCAACTTCATCAGAAGCGTTGGAATGAAATCGGATATCCCGGTCTTTTTGCGGATTCCCGCTTCGGAGCCCTTATCAAAGACATTTCGAAATCCCTCAAGCAAAATGGAAGGTTGTGGTTGAAGGTTTTGCGACACGAAGGCAAGGCGATCGCGGTGAACCTTTGCTTCAAATTCAACGGCACAATGTACACGTACGCCAGCGGTTTCGATCGTGATTCAGCTGCTGCGGGAACTTCTGGAGCAGGCTCTGCCCTGGTCTTCCAAAACATCATAGACTCAATAGAGTCACGATGCAGCGTAATCGACATGGGACGCGGGACGGAATCTTACAAATTTCAGTTCACCTCAAATACGCGCCAGAGCTGGCGGTTGAGATTGAAGCTCAGTGAAGAATCGAGCGCCGCGATCCGGGCCTACGTCTACCGAATTTATACTTTATGGAACCGGGCGCTTTCAAGGTTCACCTGCGAGGTAACGATCGCAAGAGTTCTCATTAAAGGTAAAGGCGCCGTCCGCGGCATATCCGGATATATCTCGCACCTCAGGGTCCGTCTGTTCGCAAAAATGGGAAGCTTCAGTAGATCGAAACCGGAAGGAGAGTCAAGATCTACCGGCGATGATAACAGTGCGGACGACGAACGCTCTTCCCAAAAGGGATCGCCTCATCCGAAGAAAGGCAATGGAGTCGAGGATGCAGCCGAAACCGCCGGCGATAAATGATAATGTCAGCCATTAACAAAACTGGAGGATTATGACCAGCCACGTTAACGCATTCGTGAACACGGAAGCGACCGCCCCGCAAGATATACAATTCCCGGAGACAGTCCACTTCCCGGCCGAAACAATTGTGGAATACGTTGATGACCTCGAGATGCTGCAGCAGATCCGAAGTGAGTGGGAGGGCCTGTCGTCATCATTTAACACACCGCTTCTCAGTCATAACTGGTTCGCGTCTTGCGCGCACGCGTTCGGTTCCCATGAGCAGCCCGAAATTCTCATCATTCGGAGGCGCGGCGAGATCGAGGCGATTGCCCCGCTAGCCTTCAAGGGACATTTTCAAAAGAGGCTGGAAGTTATGGGAAGCTTCGTCACGAATGAACCAGGCGGAGTTATCTTTGCAGACCAGCGTTCTCTCGCGCAACTATGGGAAGCCGTGTGCGATCTACAAAAGACGGTTTTCCTGAAAGGATTCCGATTCGGTTCTCCGGAAGCTCAAGCATTGGAAAGCCTGCTCCACTCAAGACGAATCAAGTTCCTGGCGAGAGAAGAGCAACTCCCCTGGGTCAACACAAGGGGCGAATGGAAGGACTTCGAGAAGACCATCTCGTCCAGTCGGCGCTCAAGTTTCCGCAGGCTTCGCAAGCTTGCGGAGTCGAAGGGACAACTCGTTTTCGAAGAAGTGATTCCCACGCCCGAGAATGTCCAAGGTTATCTTGAAGAGCTTTTCAAAGTGGAGGCCGCGGGTTGGAAAGGAAGGACGGGAACCGCCATGAGGTCGTTTAAAGAGCTCGGCGAATTCTTCAGGACCTATTCGAGGCTGGAGGCTGAGGAAGGAAGGCTCAGGCTGTTCTTCCTCAAAGTCGGCGGACAGACTATCGCCGGCCAGCTTACCGTCGTTCGCGCAAACAGGCTCTGGATATTCAAGATAGGCCATGATGAATCCTGGTCATGGTGCTCACCGGGGATTCTTCTCATGAACGAAGTGATCAAATATTGCTTCGACACGAAACTGGAAGGCTGCGAGATGCTCGGGAGCGACGAGCCATGGCTTCACATCTGGACCAACGAATGCCATACCGTGGTAACATACAGGATATATCCCAACGTTATTGCCGCGATGTCGGATCTCCTGACAGATTTTGCTTACGTCGTGTCAAATAAAATAGCCACAAAGTTTGCGAAACAGAGAGGGGCGAGGCCTGCGAATGCTCACAAAAATGCGTAATAGAGTCACGAGCGCCATTGCTTCCCGGCATGTTGCCGGACATAAGCTGAGCGATGCCTTGCTGATATGCCGGTGGGCCGAATCGGAAGGGTTTAGAACCGTTATCTCTCCGTGGGCCGGAGCCCTCGATACCCCGCGCGACATGTTCAGCCGTTATGCAGCGGCTATCGAGGCCGTCACGGAGAAAAACGATGCCAGGTATGTTTCGATGAAGCTTGATTCGATCAACTACGACGGTGGATTATTCGATGATCTAGTACACCTCGCACGGGCAAGCCACGCACAGCTCCACATCGATTCACTCGGTCCTGAAACGGCTGATGCTGCCCTCAGCTTCGTAGAAAGAGCCGTCACGTCAGGATACTATATCGGCTATACAATGGCTTCCAGGTGGCGGAGAAGTCTCACGGATGCGGAAAGAGTCGCAGACCTCGGCGTCCCAGTTCGGATTGTCAAAGGACAATGGCCCGACCCTTCCGGCCGGGCCATAAACTGCAGGAAGAACTTCACTGAAATCGCCGCTACGCTTTCGAAAAGGTGCCGCCGCATCGGTGTGGCGACACATGATGTGGTCCTCGCCAGAGAAGTCTTGACGCGTTTCGTGGTTCAAAATGCCAACATCGAGTTGGAACAATTCTTCAGTCTTCCTCTCAACGGCGTGGCGCTCGCCAAAGAATTTGATCGGCCGTACCGGCTTTATATTTCTTACGGCCAACCGGGAATTCCGTACAACATCAGGTTCACGTTGACGCGGCCGAGGATCGCGGCGTGGGTGCTCGCTGATTTTGCCATCCACGCGAGAAAGCCATGGGCTCAAAATCCTACTTGACCAGCTTCCTTCAATTTATGCTAGACAAATCCAAGCACCTTAAATGAATATCAAACTGGAGCGGAGTTAAAGAATGAAATTAGTATTCATGGTCGTCAACCTCCTTTTCCTTGTGCCGGCATTAATCTTCTCGTCATACCTGGCTGTACTTACGATTGCCGCGGCGCTTAAGGGAAAACAATTCAAAGTGGCATCCGCAAAGTCTCAAAGGAGGTTTGCCATACTCGTCCCTTCGCACGACGAGGAGGCTGTAATTGAAAACACGCTCGCCAGCCTGGGGGACTTAGATTACCCGCGAGACAGGTACGACGTGATCGTTATCGCTGATAATTGCTCGGACAAGACGGCGGATATCGCCCGGTCGCACGGCGACGTCGTCTTCGAAAGGTTCGATGACACGAACAAGGGAAAGGGACAAGCGCTGAGGTGGTGCCTAGACAGGTTAAAGAGCGAGGGAGCCGCATACGACGCCTTCGTAATCATCGATGCCGACACAGTGGCCTCTTCAAATCTTCTCACGGTCATGAACGACTATCTTGAAGAAGGCGCTATGTGCATCCAGTGCAGTACGCTGGTCACCCCGCAGCCAGGCGCCTGGAGCCCGGAAATGACGCGGATCGGTTTCTTGCTTCACAATTATACCAGGCCGCTCGGCAAGAAGGCTCTGGGACTGAGCATGGGACTGAATGGAAACGGGATGTGTCTGTCGTCAAATCTACTCTCATCAATCCCCTGGTCGGCTTACTCACGCGTCGAAGACCTGGAGCACGCGCTGAAACTGGCAATTGAAGGCGTTCGCGTCATTTTTGCTCCTGAAGCCTACGTTCACGCCATTATGCCGACAGATTCCCGGCTCGCTGAGTCTCAGCGCCGTAGATGGGAACTAGCAAGGTTTTCAATAATTAAGAATTACACCTGGACGTTGCTTTCCGCCGCTATTCGAAAAAGATCTCTCGTAATCTTCGATATGTTAATGGACCTCATCACCCCCGCCTTCGTGAACCTCTTTGTGTTGACAGTGGCGGGACTATTAGTTAATGCCGCCGGAACAGTCGTCCTGGGAGCGCCTTCCGCTCTGCTGTGGATGATGCCCGCCTATTTTGGCGCTCTCCTTCTTGAGACCTTCCACGTCGTCGGCGGGCTTAAGGTAGCGAACGCCGACCGAGGCGCCTACCGGACCTTAATGAGCACGCCGAAATATGCCTTGTGGAAATTTAAACTCTATATAAGGACAATAATAAAGGGCGACGATAAATTATGGCTAAGGACGGAGAGGGAGCGTTCTCTTCCCACGGGGAGCGCCGGGGAATCGACTGACACGTCGCGGAGAACCGACCGGAGCTCACATCGAGATGAGGGGTCTACTCGCGGTGAGGAAAATATCAGATTTCCATTTCAACCAAGGGTAATGTCGGTACGGATTGACACTTTGAACGCTGAAGAAGTAATGAAAAAGATCGGACAGTTCCTGAAAGATTCGAAGCTCCATACTATTGCCACAGTTAATCCGGAGTTTGTGATGACCGCGCGGAAAGACAGGGAGTTTCTGCGGATTCTAAATCACGCTGATCTAAACATCGCCGATGGCATCGGTGTTCAACTTGCCATGAAGATGATGTATGGAGAAGTGTGCGAGAGGATTACCGGAGTCGATCTGACCTGGCGACTTACTGGGCTTGCCGCCGAGCAAGGCTATTCTATTTTTCTGCTGGGAGCCGCGGAAGGAGTTGCCCGCGACGCTGCAGCGAAGATGAAAGAGAGATATCCGGCGCTTAAAATCGCCGGATACTATTCGGGGAGACCCGACGAAGAAGGCCTGGTCGAATGCATCAATCTGACCAATCCCGACATACTCCTCGTCGCGTTCGGCGCTCCGAAACAGGAGAAGTTTATATTTAAGAACGCGAAAACTCTTAACGCGAAGATTGCGATGGGCGTGGGCGGGACATTTGATTATATAGCCGGAGTTGTTCCACGGGCGCCCGCCTGGATGAGACGACTCGGGATGGAATGGCTCTATCGACTCGCGAACCAGCCCGAACGAATAGGGAGAATTCTAACCGCAACGGTGCGCTACCCTATCGCGATGTACTTTTACAAATCCTCAAAATCGTCGGTATCGAGAAAAGTCCTCGGCGAGTCACTCAATGAGTTGAAGTCAACGATCGAAGCTCCATCGTCCCCCGCTCCCAGGGCGAATCTTGTTCATTCCAATTCGCGGGCAGTCGAGGTATAGCGGCGGGGTTGTAATATGTCAATCAGTAGGGGATCATGGAACTCGCCGAAGACTCATTGACGTTTCACAGGTTGAGCGAAGTCAGCCGTCGCACAAGACTGCGTTTGCGGAAATATTCTCTCATCTCTCACATGAGGGGGTTGTGGTTCGCGAGAAAGCTGACGCGTCACGGGATCGTCGTCGTGACGGGAAGATACCCCGCGCCAAGAGTGCTGAATCGCGGAGGCATAATCGATGTGAAGAACTGTGAATTCTACGAAGGCGTCAGGCTGGAGGTTTACAAGGGGGGCATTCTTACGATCGGCAACGGGACATACCTAAACAGGAACGCGGTTGTGATAGCGGTCGGCAGAGTCGAGATAGGAAACGACTGTCGTATCGGCTGGGATGTCGTCGTAATGGATTCCGACCTGCATCCGGTAGACGCGAACGATCAGCCGATAGAAAGCTCGCCGGTGATTATCGAGGACGATGTATGGATCGGATGTCGATCCATAATCTTAAAGGGGGTAAAGATAGGCAGACGTTCAGTCGTCGCGGCCGGTTCGATAGTCACAAAAGACATCCCTCCGAACAGTATAGCCGCCGGGGTCCCGGCGCGCGTCATCTCGAACAATCCGGAAAAAGCCGAATTCTTCCTCAAGAAAATCAAATCAGTACCGACCTCCGACTGACCCAGCGGTGTTACGAAAGATCCTTGCGTTTTAAGAGAGCAAGGAGTCTTTTGTGTAACGGAAAATCGGCGATCGTGAGAAGCCTGACCACGAGCTGCTGCAGTGAATCCGGCGGATAAGACAGGATAAAATCACTTTTAAGGCCGTCCATGTCCACCTTCAGCAGCGACGCGACGGCATCCAGCAATCCTGTTTGGCCCGCTCCCGAGAGGACCGTGCAGCCTAATTTTCTTTCCAGCCTGCGAATTTCACTCGAGCAATTGGACGGCGCGTATGGATATCGGACCATCTTCAACATCGGAATGTCTTCTTTCGAATCCCCGATAGCGGCTGTATTATCGCCTGAAAAACCAGCGAACATTTTGAATGGTTCGATGGCACTTCCCTTATCGACATTTCTGCACATGAAGTAAGTGTCGGCTTTCCTGGAAATCACCTTTAGCCTCTCGAACTCGTTTCTTTCCAAAAACTCCTCAGCCTCCTGATTCGTCAGTCCTCGCGTCCCTCCCGGCACATAACGGTAGGCCCTTACCGCGTAATGGTACGCGGGATCGATAAAGACGCCATTCATTTCTCGCAAAGACTTCCGGCAGCGACCAAGCTCATCCAGAGTTTCGTTGTCGACCAGGGAGAGTTCGGTGCCGGTCTTCATATTAAGCATCGCGCTTCCATATTCTGCGATACCGCCGATAAACCCGAAGTTCCGGCAGTAATCACGGACATGCTCGATGCTTCTGCCAGTGTTGGGTACAACTTTATACCCAGCCGCTCCAAGTAGAGAAATAGCCTCGAGTCCTCGCGCCGTGGTATGTGGGAATCCCATGATTTCGGAATCGAACACGCCGTCGAGGTCCATAAAGAAGAGGCCTGATTTTGCCTCGCCCGCGTCCACGCGGCGGAGCAACGAAGACGAAAACCTGTTCATGGTGTAAACGCGAAAATTCCAGGACCATAGACGCCTTTCACTCAACTGGTCGCTGTCCACTTTCTTGTCACCCTTCATAATTCTGTGAAACGCTCGCTCAGATTCCGACGTCGCATATAGCAGCTTGTGCACGAATATTCTTTCCCTGAGTGTTTCTACATCGCCGCTTCGAGCCGAATAATTTTCCACCAGTCGATCTTCGCTAGCCTCGTCCAAATGAAATTCGAATACCGTTGCGGCGATGTCATATGCCGGGTCCACGACATCGAGCTCAGGCGCGCCGAAGCAGTGCTGCTCGAAATCGATCTTGACGAGCCCGCCGTCACTTCTAATCCACTCGCCGGGTCTCATCCTTCCGTCTATCAGTGTCGGCCGGAACTTCAGCGCCATCTTAAGCCTATCCAATAGCGCCGGATACTTCAGATAGCCGAGAAGCCGATTGTAAACGCTCCTCAGGATACTCAGAATCTCAAGCCATCCCCAGCCGAGGTAAGGAATGTTTCCCTTCGGATCTTCGGCAAGCGCGAGCGTCTCCCGCCTGCGGGCGAGATAGGAAGACATCTTCTCGATGATCTCGTCCGTGACTTCAGAATCCGTCAATGCGGCGCCTTCGATCCATTCCATGATAAGAATCCCTTCCCTGAATCCGAGAACCTCCGGCACGAATCCCTTCAGAGCCCGTCCGGCGATATAAGCATGATAACCGAGCCAGCCGAATCCGACGCTCTTGGCGATAATCTTCTTTCGATTTTCTGTCCCATCCTCATACCTGAGTACTGCGTCGTAGACACGTTTGAGTCGAGCCTGAAAGCTGGCTGGATAATGAGACCAAAGGCGTCCGTTCACTTCGTCGGTCCATTCGTTTTCAATCATTACCGCGCTTCGGACTCCCGATTCAGAGAGCACATCGCAGATCATTCGCTCCATGGAGGCAGGCTCGAGCATTTCCGCGACGCGAAGGTCCTTAAGATGGACAGTAACCAAACCGGCCTTGTTGTGAGCCTTCTCCTGTATCTCGACGGACAAATCAACGCCTGCCGCCGGATGCACGGGTACAAGCATCATGATTCGACCCGGGTCTGCTCCAAAATCAAGGACGCACTTTTCGAGCATCCGAACAGTCTTTCCAGTGTTCGAGTAATCATCCGACAACAGGACATTCACGTCTTGCCGAAGAAGCATTTTCAGCCTCTTCGCTTCCATGCCGTGAGCTCCGTATCGAGGTCTCAGCGTGATCCAATTAACATTCTTGACTCCGTGTTCCTGCAAGTAAATCTTGAGCAACGGGGCAAAGTAGCTTCCAGCGGTCCTGGCGCCAACTATCACATATTCAGCATCCTTGTCAGGATTCGTGTCGAGAAAGCGCTTTCCAAGCGTCATTATATCGTCGGCGTGCAGATCCTGGCAAACATATCCTTCGTTCAGCCTCATCCGCGCTTTCATAAAATCAGGAGGGAAGACTCCCGCTCTCACATTCCCGAACGAGCGAGAGAGCTCAGCAATTTCAGACTCGGCCGGTTCACCATCGTTCACCAGGGACCTGCAAGTCATTTCGGTAAACCGATCAAGCTCCTCTTTCCATCTCCATATTGCGCGTAGCCTAACGGACGACCTGAATTGCAGCGGATAGTTCAAAACATTTTCAACCAGATGAATGAGCTTGCCAAAGTGTGGAAAGATCCGGGCCAACGGCATGATATGCCACCTGCGCCGGGACAGATAATCGTCGGCCGTGCAACTCATCGCGCAGGCGAAGATGTAAAGATTGACCATCATCTCGCTTCGCTGCCACTGAACTGTGCACTTCCGGCAACGTTCCAGTTCATCGCCTGTTCTCGCGATAAGCTCCCTGATGGTGAGAAACGGATTTGTAGACCACAGATAATTATTGAAGAAGTCCCGCTGACCTTGCACGGCAACCGATTCGCCTGCATCCTCGATCAAATGTTTTGTTTCCATACTCCTTATCCGCTCAAACGGCGTGTGACGCAGGCGACTACCCCGCCTTGCGCGCCGCCAATTTACCGATTTATCCCTGAAAGCTATCTCTCACGATGGCACATTATCGGAGTAGATATTAAGATAACACGGTACACTTGTCCGCGGTTCCGCATGCAGCGTTGGCGACTAATATTTGACAACATTTACCGAACGTATATGGTGGTACAGCACGCGTGTACTTCATACACACAATCGAGCTCAACCGAAAGTATCCAAGAAATAATCAAAATAAGTATTGCATCTACTCGAACTATTGCCTATTCTACGTTTGGTAGAATACAGATAGGGACACCCGGTATTTCGTGTTGGCAATCTTAAACAAACACCTGGGCGTCCATGGGAAAAAGAGCGCATTCGATATATGTAGGTTCATTCTTCGTCGTAGGAGTGTTGTCAACTCTCCTACTAGCGATAAACGGGTATCAATACTACACCACCCCGCTGGTCGATAGATTCTTCAACGCGCAGAATTCGCTCCTTGAGCCAAGCGGCTTCATCGGCGAAGGGCTCGGCGTATTGGGAAGCCTCATGATGATAGTCGGTGTCGCAATCTACATGCTCAGGAAAAGAGTCAAGGCGTTCCTGCACATCGGCTACCTGAAAAACTGGCTGGAGCTTCACATCTTCCTCTGCACGCTCGGGCCGGTCTTCGTTTTGTTTCACACATCCTTTAAGTTCGGCGGCATAGTTGCCGTTAGTTTCTGGAGCATGACAGCGGTCGTGCTGAGCGGCGTAGTCGGGCGTTTTCTTTACGTGCGAATCCCCAAAACGATCCAGGGTCAGATACTCGGTGTCCGCGAGCTGGACGAGCTGGGGCGAGTCTATTCCCGGAAGCTCCAGACAGATTATCACGTCGATGACAAGCTCATTCGAATGATAGAGACGGCGTCCGACTATACTCAACTGAAGAAGGAGACGCTCCACAACAGCATCGTCTTCCTAATGAAGGACGCGACACACATGCGGCGTACTCTGCGCATCTTCGGAAAGCAGCTGAAGGCGGCTGGACTATCGCACGCGGAAATAATAAGGACCAAACGAGTCGCCAAGTCGCGGATGATCTTGGCAAGAAGGATTCGTCTGCTCAACGTGATGCACCGGTTTTTCCGGCACTGGCATATCGTCCATCTCCCCTTCGCGATAATCATGTTCCTGATAATGTTTATTCACATCGGCGTCGTCTTCGCGTTCGGCTACAGATGGATATTTTAACGATATACTCACTAGCTAACGAGGAAACATACTTGAGCGAAATATATCTGGACAATCTGATCACGTATGGGTCAGTGACCCTGGTCTCGCTTGTCGTGATTCTCATTTACCTCTGGGCGAAACGCAGGACATCCGTAAGAAATATTTCGAAGCTCCGTTTCGCGGCGGAAATGGGACTTCACGAACCAGTATCGCTCCATCCGGTTGTCAACCAGGACACTTGCATCGGCAGCGGCGCGTGCATAACCGCCTGTCCGGAGAAGGATATTCTTGGAATAGTAGAAGGCAAGGCGCATGTCATCAACGCCGCCAGATGCGTCGGCCACGGGGCGTGTTTCCACGCCTGCCCCGTTCATGCGATCGCCCTGTGCATCGGCACGGAGAAGCGCGGCGTTGAACTCCCCCATGTCAGCCAAGAATTCGAGACAAATATTCCGGGCCTCTTCATCGCGGGCGAACTCGGCGGAATGGCACTCATCAAGAACGCCGTCGAACAGGGTAAGCAGTCGGTACAGTTCTTCCTGAAGAAAATGAAAAGAAACGTTAATTCAGAATATGACCTCGTGATAGTCGGCGCGGGACCCGCCGGTATTTCCGCGACCCTTGAAGCGGCACGGAACAAGCTCAGGTGCGTGACAATCGAGCAAGATACATTAGGTGGAACGGTCTTCAGCTTTCCGAGGCAGAAAGTAGTGATGACTTCCCCTATGGATTTACCGCTTTACGGACAAGTAAAAGTGAGACAAACTTCGAAGACCGGACTGCTTGAAATATGGAAGCTCGTCCTCAATCAAAATGAAATCCTAATCAATGAGAACGAGCGAGTCGAGCATATTGAAAAGAACGGCGATGTTTTCAGCGTGACCACTACGAAGGACGTATATACTTCGAAAGGAGTCATCCTCGCGATCGGAAGACGCGGCTCGCCTCGCAAGCTCGGAGTGCCGGGTGAGGAAAAGGAAAAGGTTGCCTACCGGCTCCTGGAACCCGAATTAATATCTGGCAAAAACGTTTTGGTGGTAGGCGGCGGGGATTCCGCCATAGAGAGCGCAGTCATGATCGCCGACGCGCACGACACTAACAGGGTCACCATATCGTACCGCGGTGAAACATTCTCCAGGATCAAGACTGAAAACGCCGAGAGAATTTCGATAATGGCAGCGAACAACCGGATCCGCCTGATCTTCAATTCAAATGTGCAAGCGATTACGGACAACAAAGTGATACTGTCCGTCAAAGATAAGCCGATTCCTGTGGAGATTGAGAACGACCTTGTCTACATATTTGCCGGCGGGACGCTTCCTACCGCCTTTCTACAAAAAATCGGCATAACGGTTACCGAGAAACGCGGAGAAGCTATTCTCAAACATGACGACTGAAAGAAAATGGCATACCGTATATCTGCTTATAGTAATTATAAACTTTGTTATGGCAACTAGCGCACTTGCTCAAATATCGCCCGGCCCGTTAACGACAGCGCACGCAAACCTTGAAGGATTGAGCAACTGCACAAAGTGCCACGTACTCGGGAAGAGGGCCGAGAATTTCAAGTGCCTCGCCTGCCATCAAGAGATTCAGACGCTGCTTAACGAAGACCGCGGCTACCACGCAAACCCCACTGTAAAGAATCAGTATTGCTCGAACTGTCACAGCGAACATCACGGAAGACAATTCCAGATAATTCATTTCGATACGGCCACATTTAACCACGCATTGACGGGCTATCCTCTTGAAGGGGTGCATGCGACGCTCAAATGCGACGCTTGTCACCAGCCGAAGTTCATTACAAATCCGTTGTTCGAAAGAAGGAATGGGACTTTCCTTGGCCTGAGCGCGAACTGCGCCTCCTGCCACGAGGACCCTCATCAGGGCACGCTTGGCAGAAACTGCGCATCATGCCATGATGAAACCAGCTTCAAGCCGGCGGCAAAATTCAACCACGATAAAACCGTGTTCGAGCTTTCGGGAGCTCATAAGAGAGTCAAATGCTCGCAATGCCATGCGAATGAGATTAGAAACGGAAAGCCATTCGTGAAATATGCTGGGGTGAAGTTCCTGAACTGCGTCCCTTGCCATCGCGACGTTCACAACGGACGATTCGGAGAAATCTGCGAGCGGTGCCACACAACCGTCTCCTTCGCTTTCATAGATGATCATACATTCAATCATGACATTACCGGCTATCCACTCAGAGGCAAGCATGCCGAGGTTGCTTGCAAGGATTGTCACGGGAATAACTTGAACTCGCGGCCGAAGCACGCGCTTTGCACGGATTGCCATAAAGACTTTCATCATGGGGACTTCAGGGTAGACGATGCCGTCGAGAATTGCGCCGACTGCCATACTGTAGAAGGGTTCAGAATGACGACCTTCACAATAGCGATGCACAATCGGAGCACATTCCAACTGACAGGCTCCCACCTTGCCGTGCCGTGCGAAGCCTGCCATTTCAATTCAGGTAAATGGCATTTCAAAACTCTCGGCACGCGATGCGCAAGTTGCCACAAGAACGTTCACGGCAACCAGCTGACGGCGACATTTCTCCCGCACGATAATTGCGCCAGCTGTCACAATACTGATTCGTGGGAAGCAATCAGCTTCAATCACGACCTTACCGGCTTCAAACTGAATGGGAAGCATGCTGATGTGTCGTGCAGAAACTGCCATTACAGAAAGAACTCAGAAGGGACCGAAGTGTCGGTCTTCCGCTCCCTCAGCCCAAATTGCCAAACATGCCATCGCGATGTGCATTTCGGACAGTTCGCGGTTCAAACGAACAATGGGAAGGTAACATACTGTCAAAAGTGCCACACGACCAATAATTGGCAGCCGACAAAATTCAATCACCAGAAGACGAGATTTCCGCTGACCGGAGCGCACGCCAAGCTCAAGTGCATTGAGTGTCACAAAGAGCAGACAGTCAACGGAGATAGTTTCATACAATATAAACTGAAGGATTTCAGATGCGCCGCTTGTCACTCGTCTTGATAATGACGCTAGCCGCGTCGAGTGCCCTGGCACAATCGCCGCACGGTAGCCAACTGAAGATAGACTGCTCGTCTTGCCACGTACCAACTTCTTGGAAGATCGATTTGAGCAAGATGACGTTCAATCACAACACAGAGACTTCATTCAAGCTCACCGGGCAGCATGCGTCCCTCCAGTGCGTCGATTGCCATAAGAGCCTCGTTTTCTCAAACGCGAAACCGAGCTGCAACTCCTGCCATCGGGATGTGCACCAGGGAAGCCTCGGACCTAACTGCGCAAGTTGCCATAACACCAAGTCGTGGCTCATAGTAAACGTGGCGCTGATCCACGAGCGGTCAAGGTTCCCGCTCGTCGGCGCTCACCAGAACGTCGACTGCGCCAGCTGTCACTCCGGTTATTCTCGGCTGTACTTCCCTCCCATTACTGTGGCATGCATAACCTGCCACTCGACGCAATATTACGCGACCACGTCGCCTAACCATGTTCAGGCGGGATTCTCGACTCAATGCCAGGACTGCCACAACGTGGTCGATGTCAGCTGGGGCCCGACAAATTTCAATCATGACTTCTTCCCTCTTGTTGCAGGTCATGCTATCTCGAACTGTTTCGCGTGTCATAGACAGGGCACAACCAATTTCGGCGGCCTCTCGACAAGCTGTTACAGCTGCCACAAGGCTGATTACATGAACGTCTCCTTCCCCAATCACGTGGCGGGTAATTTCTCGACGAACTGTCAAACATGTCACACGATAAACGGATGGGCCCAGGCCTCTTTTGATCACTCCACTACCGGCTTCCCGTTGACAGGCGCGCATGTATCATTGCAATGCGCTTCCTGTCATAAGAATGGAGTGGAAAAGCTGAGCACGAATTGCTATTCGTGCCATAGCAACGATTTCGCTTCAACGACAGACCCGAGCCATACTAAGCTCGGGTTCCCAACAAACTGCGCCCAATGCCATAACACCACAGATTGGACGAATGCCACGTTCGACCACAACACCACGGGTTTCCCGCTTACGGGCGCTCACGCGTCTGTTCAGTGCGCCCAATGCCACACCAACGGCTACCAGACTCCGCCACCGACTAACTGTTACTCGTGCCATAGCAAGGATTTCAATAACACAACAGATCCGAATCACGTCCAGCAGGGCTTTCCGACAAATTGTGCCCAGTGCCATAATACAACCGACTGGACGAATGTCACATTTGACCATAACACGACAGGCTTCCCGTTGACGGGCGCGCATGCAACGGTGGCTTGCGCCCAATGCCATACGAACGGCTACCAGACTCCGCCGCCGACGGACTGCTATTCGTGTCACAGCACCGATTACAACAACACCACGGACCCGAATCATGCGCAGCTCGGGTTCCCGCACAATTGCGCTCAGTGCCATAGCACAACCAATTGGGATAACGCGACCTTTGACCATAGCACGACTGGTTTCCCGCTGACAGGCGCACACACCACTGTCGCGTGCGCTCAGTGCCACACGAACGGCTACACGACTCCGCCACCGACGGATTGCTATTCCTGTCACACAAAGGATTACAACAGCACAACTGACCCCAATCACATACAGATGGGATATCCGACCGACTGCACGCAATGTCACACCACTTCGAGCTGGGACAACGCAAACTTCGACCACACAGCATTCCCGATCACATCGGGGAATCACGCTTCGCCGCCTCTGACCTGTTCTCAGTGCCACACGACATCATCGAATTTCGCGATCTTCTCATGCACTACAAGCGGATGCCACACTCAATCGGAGACCGATCCTCATCATACCGGCGTAAGCGGCTATGTCTACAGCCCGACATCGTGCTACTCCTGCCACCCCACTGGGAAAGGAGATTAATCGGTGAACCGTAAAGCCTCGAATATGATCGCGTTCATTTTCCTTTCGCTTGTGGCGACACTATGTACGAAAGCCGCGGTCCGAAAACGCGAGCTTGAGAAAAAGAGCGGTTCAATTATCTACATAACCCCCTTGAATATATATGTCAGTTTCAACGACACGAAAGGCATAAAAGCTGGCGACACTCTTTTTATCGAACGTCTCGGGATAGCGACTCCCGCCATTACCGTGAAATACGAATCGTCTTCATCCGTGGCAGGACCGGTTATCGGAAAACCGTCCTTGAGAGTGGGAGAGAGAGTCTTCGCCATGGTAATTCAGACCGCGAGACCGAGCAGACAAACTCCCGTCGCCGGACATGAGGTCGACACATTGCTTGCAAAGGAGTCTACACAAAGCACTCCGATAACGGTTACTACCACGACCGATTCGACGACTGTCATACCGGGCGTTTACGGCGCGTTTACCGCCAACTCTCTTTCGAATTTCTCGAACTACCCTGGCGCCTCCGGAATAGAACGATGGAACTACAATTTCAGTCTTAATGCCGACCGGATATATGGATCCCGTTTTTCATTTTCGAATTACATGTACTTGAGCTATCTCGGAACTCAATGGAAGCAAGTCATGGCAAGCCCGTTCACGCAACTCCGCGTCTACAACATGGCGCTGTCGTTCAAAACACGCGACGTCAAGCTTTGGGCGGGACGTTACGTGAACAACGACATATCAGGCGTCGGCCCGATCGATGGACTGCAAGCCGAAGAACGATTCGGGAACTTGACCGCCGGAGAAATTGCAGGCTCGCGACCAGGTTTCTATTCTCTTGGGTACAGGCCTAACCTGATCCAGTTTGGCGGATTCATTTCCGACTCGGATACGATGGGCGCCGGTCTAATGAGAAATACATTATGCGTCCTCCAGGAGAATGATGGCTCAAACACAGACCGGCGCTTCATCTATTTTCAGCATACCAGCAACCCGATAACAAACGTCGACATATACGCGTCAGGCGAAATAGATATCTTCAAACTCCATGATGGAAGACCTATGAACGACTTCTCGCTTACCAATCTCTATTTTTCGGCCGCGTATTTTCCCTTAAACCTTATTTCGCTGAACCTTTCGTACGACGCACAGCGGAACGTAATATATTATCAGAGTTTCGGTCCGACGATCGACAGTCTCCTTGAAAGCGAGAATCAGCTTAGAAATGACTTGCGGTTTGAGACGGACTTGCGGCCGTTTACCAACACCTTTATCGCCTTCGGAGGAGGGTACAGCTTCCAGCAGGGAGACATAAGTCCTACCAGAGATGCCAATATTTCACTCACCGAATCGGGCATACCGCTTCTCGAGATATCGACAACGCTCTCTTACAGCCGGATCATTAGCGATTACCTTGACGGAACAGTATTCGGCGTGACAGTATCCAAATATATACCGATAAACTCGACCGACATAACCGTCGAGTATTCCAAGCTCAACTACGCTTTCGATAACGGTGCATTGACCATGATTCAAACACAACCCAGCGCCCAGATTACGACTAGGCTGATCGGGAATATTTTTCTGAATCTTTACTATCAGGGTACATATAGCGGTCCAAATAGTTACGGAATGTTTATGGGAGGTGTCACCGAGCGTTTCTGATGAATGCCGCGACGGCTGGAAAAGTCTGCGAATATAGCGCGGCTGACATATTGAACAAAGACAACAAACATGGAGGAAAGGAAAATGAGCTCGAAACAAAAATACATCGCGGTGGGAATCACCGTTGCGCTGATCAGTCTGCTTGGCGCGGCCACGTTCATGCCGGTCGGCATTCCTCGTTTAACTGCAAGACCGGTTGAAACTTCAGCCAGGGTCATCGATGCGAAAGCATGCCCCGCTGGACAAACCTGCCCATACGCCGAGTGCCCATACCTCGCGCATCTTCATCAGATGGACGCGACGAATGGTTCGGCAAGCAACGGGGCTTCCGGAGTGTGCCCTTACGAATCACGCACACAAAGGGCAACAGCGCAGGAGCCGACGGCCCGGAAAGACATCATAGCCGTGAAGACCACCGCGCCTAAATACAACCAGAAGTACAAAATCAAGAACGTCGCGCTTCTGGAGAGCAAGTAAAGCTCTCTTGCGCACGAGAACAATCGAGGGGAGGAGATTACTATGATCGGCAGAGCCCTTGTCGTCGTCGCTTTCGGCGGAATGCTGACAGCGACTATCGCATACATGTACGGATTCTTCAAAGATGATGATCGCGCCGTCAGGATAGCCAGAGGAGGATTCCACGTCGGCGCAGTCGCCGTCATTCTGACGGCCGGTTACTTCATGAACCTTATCCTGACTCACCAGTTCCAGTATACCTATGTATGGAGTTACAGTTCCTACGAACTTCACCCACCGCTGCTCATCTCCACATTTTACGTCGGACAGCAGGGGAGCTTCATGCTATGGACCATGTATACAAGCATTATCGGACTGATACTGATGGTATACGCGCGGAAGCATAACTACGAAGCATCTGTAATGGGGATTTATTCCGCGATCGCCACCTTTCTTGTGCTTCTCGCAATCGTGAAGAGTCCGTTCGAGCATGTTTGGCAGACATGGCCGAAGGATGTTCACGCGGGCTTCATGCCCAACGACGGCAGAGGGCTCAATCCCCTTCTCGAGAATCTTTGGATAGTCATCCATCCGCCTATTCTGTTTCTTGGATTCGCTTCGACCGCGGTTCCGTTCGCGCATGCGTTTTCCGGAATGCTTAGAAAAGACTATGACAGGTGGACTAAGGTGGCAGTCCCATGGACTCTCTTCACCTGTGCGGTTCTCGGTTTCGGCATAACGCTTGGCGGTTTCTGGGCCTATGAAACGCTTGGCTGGGGAGGATTCTGGGGCTGGGATCCGGTAGAGAACTCGTCTTTCATTCCCTGGCTGTTCGCCGTCGCGTCGGTGCACACGCTCCTAGTTCAGCGACGCACCGGCGGTTTCAAACGCGCCAACATGGTGATGGGGATGCTCCCGTTCCTCCTTGTTCTCTACAGCACGTTTCTTACCCGAAGCGGCGTCCTCGGCGACACATCGGTCCATAGTTTCGAAAAGCCTGGTATGTGGGTCTATGTCTACCTCGTAATGCTGATCGCGTTCTTTGTAATTCTCGGGACTGCGTTGTTCCTGTTCCGCATAAAGGAAATTCCTCATGTAAAGATTCATTACTCGCTGACTTCAAGGGAGTTTGCCCTTTTCCTCGGCGCGGCTTCCCTTGTCGCGGTAGCGTGCTTCACCCTTATCGGTACCAGCGCGCCGCTCATAACCAACATTCTAAAGGGAAAACCGAGCGCCATAGATCCGAGCTATTACATAAAGACAAACCTTCCCCTGGCTATCTTCATGGCCGCGATGATCGGACTGGGACAGCTCTTCTGGTGGAAGAAAACCAATTCACAAACACTCTCAAAAACGGCAAGTCTTCCGGCAGCAGCAGCTGCCTTGCTGACTGCGATAGTCATCCTTGCCGGCATGCGCAACATCTGGATGGTCCTTTTCTTCCTCGCCAGTGCGTTCGCACTCTTCGTCAACCTTCAGATCGCGTACAAGATCGCCCGCGGAAACCCGAAATTTCTCGGCGCGTCATTGGCACACATCGGGATAGCGGTACTCTTTATCGGAATCATCGCCTCGACTCACTACGACAAACAGGTAGTGCTCACGCTCCCACGCGATGAGCCCGCCAACGCTTTCGGCTACAAGCTTACTTATGTCGGCACTTCACAGCTAAGCCTCGGAAGGACGGCTTATAACGTCGTGGTGAGCGACGGATCGAGCAAATTCGTCGCGCCGCTCGTGATGTACTCGAGCATGTATGAGGGGGGAGCTATCATTCGCAACCCGTACATCTTCAGCCTCGTGAACTACAAAGCTTTCACGCACCCCGCTCTTCTCGCATTCATCGGGCGCAACATGCTGACTCGGGATTTGTATCTCTCGCCTCAGTCCGTCGAGGAAGAAGGCGTCCGAAAAGCAAATTCTCCGCGGATCTCCTCAAATGGGATTTTCGTACCGCTTTCCATAAATGAACCGGTCACCGTTGGGAAATACACGTTCACGTTCGAAGGCTTCAATGTCGCGGAGGATCAGAAGGTTGCCATGATGAGTGGTGAAGCGTTCAAATTAAGTTCCATGATATTGCTCCGGCGAAAGGGCGGTCACGCCCCTCGGACGATAACTCTTACGAACAAAATTAACCCCGGCGGTCAGAATCAGGCGGGCACCGTGGCGACTCCGTCGGGCGACCGATTCAAGGTGATGAAGATACACGTGAACAATAAAACCAACCAGACTGGTGTCCTGTTGGACTATCTCCCGGCAAAGAATTCATCGGATGCGGCCATGATGGCAAAATCCTCAGGCTGGGAGGCACCGGGGAAACAGGTTTTGATTTTACAAGCGACAATCAAGCCGTTCATAAATCTTGTTTGGGGCGGGGTCATTATCATGGTCATCGGTTTTATCGTAACTTGGAGACGAAGGAGAGAAGATCTGGCCGTTCTCCGCAAATGAAAGTGCGCCGGTAAATCAATCACTGGGAGCTGAATCTCTCTGAATGTTCTGGCAAGGATGATGCACTAGACACAAACAAAAGGAGAAAACAATGAGAAGCAAAATGATAATCTTCTTATCAATTATCGCCGTATCGACGGCGACTGAAGTTAGCGCCCAAACCCTGAACGTGGCACAGCAGGGAGACAAGGCAGTGCTTTTCAATTTTGTCGGCTTAAGCGCCTTGAATTTGAACGCTTACCAGGGTGGAATCGGAGGAAAGTACTTCATCTCAAATGGTATGGCCCTCCGCGGTATGCTACTGTTCGGGTTGGATAACAGGACGACAAGCGGTACGCCGCAGTTCACAGACAACTCACTATCCATCGGTATCGCGGCCGGTCTCGAATATCACCTTCCGCTCGCATCGCAGGTCAGCCCGTATGTGGGAGGCCAACTTTCATTCCTGAACACCGCCGAAACCACCAACCCTGGAGCGAACAGGACGAGCTCAACTACTTTCGGCCTGGGCGCAATCGGAGGAATCGAGTATTTCTTCAATAGCAATCTAAGTCTGAGCGCTGAATACCAGTTCGGAGTGACGAGCACACAGACCTCCGCCAGCGGCGCACCTGACCGAAGTGAGCTAAAACTTGGATTCCAAACCGCCGGATTGACAATGGCAGCCTACTTTTGAGTCACTCACGTCGCTGCGCGCGACGAGTTCGCTCCAAAGAGACATCACGGAGCAATTTGGGGAGAACAGTTTATTATCACAAGAAAGTGAAGTATTGTGCAAAAGAGCCGGCACTTTGCCGGCTCCCTCTCCCCTTTTCTTGATTGGGTACCGGGGAAGCGCTCTTCCCTCCATCTTCAGAGCCAGAAAAGTATCCCCTATGGCTGGGCGTAAGTATATATCTCCGATCGAACTTTATTTACCATCGATTGTCTTTTCCCAATCCGAGACAATCGTTACTGTTGGAGGAACAGGATTCCCAGTGCTTACTCCCACGAGGACCTTTCGGCCATCCGAGTTGATATAGTATACTTCTTCTCCTTTGATTCCCTTGGCCGCTGAATAGAGCGGGTACGGTTTACTGAATATCAATGATTTGCCAGAACCGCGCACCTTCACTCCCATTATGACATTCTCAGGAGAAAGAAAATATATCCGTCTCCCACCCTTTCCCCATCTTGACCATTTGCCCCCATCATCGCTGACCTGCCATTTGCTTCCACCACCTTTGACGGCAGCGACGTAAATCTGTCTTTTTCCAGACTCATCCGAGGTATACATCACCCATTTCGAGTTCGGCGATATGCTCCCGTCTTCCTCGTCATATTTAGTGCCGATAAGGACAATCGGTTTCCGCCCTTTCTCCTCAGGGAGTAACAAAAGATCCCAGCCGCTGTTCTTTCCCACATAGTCCATCGCCTGTGCCAGTATATATTTACCGTTGTCCAGCCACTGATCCGCAATTACGTCGTTATCGAATCTGAAGAACGGCTTCGATTGCCCCGATCCATCCACATTTCTTATGTAAAGGTTGAGATTTCCGCTCAACCCTCGATTCGAGCTGAACACAATTTCCTTCCCGTCGGGGGCCCAACACGGATAAAGGTCCGCATCGCGGTCTAGAGTGAGCCTGGTCGCCACATTTCTCGATATATCATACGTCCAGATGTCATAATTCTTGTCCCCCGAATCATAGGAATCGAAGGCCACGCTCTTCCCATTCGGCGACAGCCGGGCATCATGGAACACCGGCATATCTACAAGTGTGTCAGATTTCACCCCGCGAGTTTCGGTGAGTATAACCTTCTTCACGGGAATTCGCTCACGTTGAAAAATGAGGATGCCACTTTTCGAAGTCGAATAGCTCCCACTGATATCAATGTCGGAGTACTGTACGTCGCTCTCGACCGGCTCGATATGTCCGTCGAGGGCTTCGGCATCCGGCTCAAACCGGCGGGCAAAGAGAACCGATCGCCGCATGAAAAAGAGGTGACCGTCGGAATACTGGGCGTTCGACGAAGCCGTAAGTAACGGCTTCACATCTTGGGTGGCTTTAATTGAAGAGACATATATCTCATCGTTGTTTTCGGCAGTAACATTGGACGACTGCACGGTGAACAAGAAATGATTTCCGTCTGGAAGAAAGTAAGGCCATCTCAAGCTGATCTGATTCTTGACGGTATCCGGCGACAATAGCTTTACCGGTTTTCCGCCGGAAGAAGCCACTTTGAAAAGGCTTCCCGTCGAGGATTCAGAAAAAACGATGACGCCTTTCGTGCCCCAGGTGCCGCCGTTACCGCCCTGCGCCCTGCAGATGATTACCGGTACGCCGCCGTCAAATGGAATGCTCAACAGCTTCCCCTGCCGGAAATAAGCGATGGATTTACCATCCGGAGACCAGAACGGATAAGCCTTGTTGTCAGCCTTCACAAGCAATTTTGAAGACATTGAACCAAGCTTTCTGATGTAAAGCCCACTGTTGCCGGCGGAATCGTCACCGATAAACGCGAGGTACAATCCATTCGGGGAAATCGATAAATTGTTGCCGGCAGAATTATCAAAGTTCACGCCGGCTGGGGCAAGTATCGATGCCTCGATGACCGGATGCCCCCCTTCTGCCGCCCTGGTGAAAAAGGCTGTCAAATAAATCGCGGCCGCAAGTGACCCGAGCGCGACTAATAGGAAAATAATCCTTCGAAAAAAGGCCCCACGTAGCGGTGATCTATTGGGGCTCGCATCGCTATTTGCCGAATGATGATCGCTACTTGCAACGTCACTCGGGACTCCATCTTCCCCTTTCTCGTCGGAAGGTTTACGGCTGCGGCCAGATGGCATCTTCACGACGGGTAGTCTCTTCCTTTCGAATTGACGGTGAAGCCGTCTCAGCTCCTTGGTTACTTCTAGCGCAGACTGGTATCTTTCCTCCTTTCTCTTCTGCAGGCATTCGGCGATGATGTTCATCATTTCATTTTCTATGCCATCATTCACCGAGTGAAGAAGTGGAGGATCGACATGGATAATTTCATATTCGACCGCGGCCCTGTGCCATCCCTTGAACGGCGGTTCACCTGCCACCAGCTCGTAAAGGACCACCCCCAGCGAGAATATGTCGCTCCGAAAATCAACGTCCCATCCCTGAATTTGTTCCGGAGACATATATGGATACGAGCCTGCTGTCAGGTCATGAGTCGCATCGTCGTTCAATTCCTGGCGGCTAACGAACTGCGCCACCCCAAAGTCGGTGATCTGGACCAGGCCGTCCTTCCGAATCATAATGTTCTCCGGCTTGATATCGAGATGTATGATTCCGCGTTCGTGCGCTGCCGCGAGTCCTGACGCTGCCTGCGCCCCCACGTCAATTATCTGCTGGATCGGCAGCTTGTTCATCAGCTCCCTCAACGTGCGGCCTCGGATGTATTCCATTACAATGAAAAGGCGGCCGTTTTCTTCGATTATGTCGTAAATGCTGCACACGTTCGGGTGGCTGATCGCCGATGCAGCCCTGGCCTCACGCACAAGATATACCCTTTCATCCGCTGGGGACAATGACGAAGGGGAGAGACACTTAAGAGCCACTAACCTTTCGAGTTTGGTGTCTGTAGCTTCGTACACTTCACCCAATCCACCCGTCCCAAGACGTCGTATGATCTTATACTGATGAATCTTCTTCCCAATAAAGGTGTCATCCATCTGTGCACCTTATTCCATGATGACGCAGCGTACGCATCATATCCCTCCTGATCGCGCTGGTGTCTCTTCCCTCCCGAATCACGCCCAACGCATGCCCCGAATCACTAAGCTATCCTTTTTACGACCACAATGGTTATGTCATCATGCTGGGGCGAGGCGCCCGCATGTATCTTCACTGCCTGAATGATCTGGCCGATAAGTTCGGCGGCAGAGATCTCACTGTTCTGCCTGATAAACTCCGCAAGTTTCTCCTCACCGAACTGCTCGCTATTCTCATTCATCGCTTCGGTGATGCCGTCCGAATACGCGATCAGAATGTCGCCCGGCTCAAATGCCACGGTAGCCTCCTCAAAGACGAACTCATCTATGATGCCGAGCACCGTTCCCCCGGTTATGAGACGATGGTGCTTCTTGTCCGCCTTAAAGAGGAAGGGAGGTTCATGCCCGGCGTTGCAGTAAGTCAAGCGATGCGCCCGAGTATCGAGCACGCAGTAAAAAAGAGTAGCAAATTTATCCGGACTCATACTTGAGCGAAGGTGGGCGTTTGAAAGCGCGATACATTCTTTGGCGGATGTCGCCACATGGGTATGGCTTCTCAACGCGGCCTGAAGGTTGGCCATGAGAAGAGCCGCCGGAAGTTCTTTTCCAGAGACATCGCCAACGCAAATGGCGATGCTGCTTTCGGCGAGCGGAATAAAATCGAAGTAGTCACCGCCGACTTTGCTGGCGGGAATCGTAGTACCTGCGATGTCATAGCCAACCAGCCTGGGCGCGCTCTTGGGAAGCAGATCTGTTTGGATCCTGGAGGCGAGCTCGAGCTCGCGCTGAATCCGCATGAGCGTCCTTTCCTCCTCGAACAGCCTCGCATTCTCAATAAGCTGCGCCGATTGTGAGGCGATAATTGTAAGAAGCCGCTGGTCGTCTTCCGTGAATCCCCCGCTGTTCTTCTTATTATAAACGCCAAGTATGCCTCGCAATTTTCCTCGGATTATCATGGGCACGCACAGCACCGAACGGACTGAAGGGTCCCAGACCGCTCCGCGGAATCTTAAGTCACTTCCGGTGTTGTTCACTATGACCGGTTTCTTGTTGATGATCATCCATCCAAGGAGCGCCTGACCGAATCTATATTGCCTGACACCGAGCGATTCAGTGGCGATCCTTACCAGCGTCCTCGGCAATTCCTCCCTGCGCTCGTCTATTAAAGTTATGACCCCCTGTTCCGCTTGCACCGCTCGCCTGGAGCGATCGGCTATCCTTCGAATCGTCTCTTCCGGACTTTTCGTAACAGCGATGGCTCTCGCCAGCTCGTTGAGCACGGACAACTCGTTCACGGCCCGCCTCAAACGTCTGTTCTCCTCACGGAGCTGACGGATCAGCGGTGATTCCAAATCCTGCGACATGGTGAAGTAAATAAGGAAGAATCTTAACCTGGTACAGGCCGCTCAGCCAGCTACCGTACTCGCCCTATCGACAAAATGATCAGATCGTTTATCAAGCATATCGAACTCCTAACTCATATTGATCAGTAACATGTTTATCAAGCGATAACTTTCCGTCATCGGCAGAGCCGACGCATTCCGTTCTTGAAAGTATACAAGCTTTCATTCTTTTGCAATAACTTCGCGAAGCGCTATCAAGTCACTCCGGAGACTTTCCTCTAAGACTTTCAATCGCGGCATCATATCCGGCGGAGACAAGATCGCGTATGTCGTCGGATGAAAACGACGTGATGCTGATTTCCAGCGGCTGTCTGGGTCGAATAGAAATTATCTCTATTTCCCTGTATTTTTTAAGCGTATCAAGCGAGTTGCCGGCATTGCGGTCCTCTCGCACGACTCCGTTAATGAAACTGGCCAGATCCATGTCGTCGTCAAGTATCGCGTTCGTCATCACATCAAAAGTCCTCTCGATCAGCTGGATAAGATTCTTCGCGTCGAACTTGGAACTGGGCATGCGCTCCGGTTGGCAGGTGATCGCGCAGATCTCAGTGGCTCCGCTCTTGATTGCGGGGCTCAATGGAGCTATCTCGCGGACTCCGCCGTCAGCGAGCGGCTGCCCGCCTATATAGGTAAGCGGCATGACGATGGGAATGGAGGCGCTGGCGAGCAGATAACTGTTGAATATTGGTGAGGTAGGGTCAACCAAAGTGAGAGTACCGTCAAGAAGATTAGTCGTCCCAATTTGCAGCCCTGCGGGCGCCGCCCGCAAAGACTCAAGTGAGATATGCTTTCTAATCAGCCGCGCGAGAGGAGCGGTATCGACCAAACCATTATATGAATCGAAAAGCGCATTCATGACAACCGCGGAGAGCCACCTGATATTCACTATATCTGATGGGCGGCGGATATTATCAGTCCAGAAGTCGACAAGCTTTTGGCCGATGTTCTTCCATGAGACAACTCCATTTGAAAGAGAATCTTTTCCTGCTTCCGAACAGATGAACGCGCCGTTGAGCGCGCCGACCGAAATTCCATAAATCATGTCAGGAACAAATCCTGAGTCAAGTACCGCCATTATTGCGCCAGCCTGAAACGCACCCTTCACAGAACCCCCGCTCAAAACCAGGGCCTTTCTCGCTTGCTTCATGTGCCATCTCCATCAGCCATTTGAGCTTAACGCCTAATCACTCAGCCGGGCCGCCCTCACCTGGACACTTTTCCGGATTGCGGTTTTGGAAAAGAGCTCGGCACACCGAGTCCCGTGCAGGCATCCCAACCCTTTGCTGCTGAATATCCCTGACCGGTCGTCGTTGTGATATTGTTTCCGTGCACGATGTCGCGGCAGAGAGACTCGTGAGTGTAAAGCGAATCGTTGAAAAAGCCCAGTGTTTGTTTACCTCCTTCGTTCACCAGAGCTACGAGTGCTGCCATCAGAGGAGCGACCGCGCTGGTTCCGCCGATAACCATCTCCTGCCCGTCCACAACGACGTTGTAGCCAGTTTCTGGATCCGCATCTCCGGCAACGTCAGGCAAACCTCTGCCGACAAAACCGGTGTCGATCGAGCGAGGAACGCCGACAGATTGCTGGTATGTCGGAAGCGGGAAGACGTCGCTCACGCCACCGCCGGTAGCTGATGAACTCGACTCGTGCCAGACTGTCTCAGATACTATGCTCCCCCCTTTTGTTTCGAGCCGCGTGCCACCGCAAGCCAAGACAAACGGGCTGGCGGCAGGAAAATCAACGTGCACCTTACCATCGGCTACCCCGTCTGAGGACCCCCTGTCCCCTGCGGCGACACAAACAGTGACGCCGAGGAGCGCTGCCGACTTGAACGCGTCATCAAATGCGGTAAGAGCCTGCTGTGTCCAGGCCTTTTCGGGAGAACCCCAGCTAATTGAAATCACCGTGGGTGCGTTTCTCGAACCGTGCACTGCCTTCGTGACGGCATCGAGAAATCCTTTGTCGGTATTTGTGCCAAAGTAAACGACGATATTAGCGCTCGTCGCCACACTACCCGCTACCTCGATGTCAAGCATGACTTCTCCGTCAGCGCTGTCAGCGGTGGTCGGGTTATTCGTCGCGCCATCAACCGAGACCGCGAGTATTTTGGGTGGCGCGATGCGCAGTGAGGAGAAGTAGTCGTTCAAATCACCAACCCTGTATCCTCCACCCAGCTCTATGAGTCCGATGCTCTCCCCGTTTCCTGACGCCTTTGATGGGAAGCCATACAGTTGCGCAACCTGATTCGGGTAGAAACTGAGCGGGGATGCTGAATGTCGGATGAAATGTCCGTCCTTTTTAAATGCCTGAAACTTCGGTGAAGCGTGCGGCCTGTTATCCAGACCGAATACCCCCGTGATTATATGTCGAAGCTGTTCGGGAATCTTAATCTCCCCGCTCCTTCCGCGAAAGACAATACCACGCGGGTCGAAATAATTCGCCAGATGGAGGTTGAATGCGCTCTCAAAATTTCGGACCGTGCCTCGCAATTGTATTTCGGACTCCGCCTTACCGACATTTTCCACCGATAAATGCGATCTCGCGGCAAATTCCTGAACCGCCGATATAGATTCGTCATCCACTCCGTATTTTGAGGCGAAGTCTATTCTTGAGTATCTCCGTCCGGCACGAATATCTTCATCAAAAGATTTCCCCCTCGCAAGCTTAACAGTCACTCCAATAATCTCGTCAGGGTTAAGAGTCTCGATCTTTTGGGCGGCCGGGGCCGACTTCTCGCTTCCCTGCAACGTCACGTAGGAATTCATTTTGTCTTTCTAATCCACAAACTGCACGGCCAGCGCTCATCTGTTTCATACCTGCCAAACGCTTCCTTCAATTTGTCGTGGTGCCTCAAGCGCATGTAATGCCCCGCCCATATGATTTCGAAATGATCATTGAAGGTCAGAAATGCCTGCATCACGTATTGTTCATTAACAAACACATGGTCCTTAATCACCCAGTCTTTCGGATATTCAGCTGGAAGAAAAATATCGTGTATGTGTACAAGAACACCCTTTTCGAGCGACGGTAAGATCTCGAGGAGTTCCGTCTGGACATCGCTTCCTATTTTCAAAACATGGCTTGAATCGATGAAGAGAATATCACCCGCGGTAAGCTGCGAGAACAACGTGCGCGGGACGTTCTCAAGCCTTGTCGGGTAGAGTCTTGAAAGGCCGGGAACGCCAGCCTTAAGAGTGTCGCTCGGATGCGGCTCTATCGCGGTAAACTCGCACTTGTACGAATGATCGACGCTCTCGTTCTTCAAGATCGCTTTGACCGTGAGAAGAGTTGAAAACCCAGATCCTATTTCGACGATCCTCTTAGGTTTGAAATGGCGGACCATGGAGTACAAGATTCCACCGTCCACCAGTTCGAACATATTGTTGTGCACATAGTACTCCTGAGGATTCTCGGTCTTCTCATAAGGAAATGCATGATATTCCTTGCCATACGCCGAGGCGAAAAAAGAAAGGAGTGCCATCTGGCGAGAATCGTTCATCTCGATGCCGACCATTTCCGATTCCTTTCGCCACAGCTCTTCCCGGAGAGTTCTCGTGTCCGGAACAGGTTGATAGAAATGATTTGGCGTCACATGGAAACCGAGCCCTTGCCAAAACGGAAAGGTCGTCTTTATAAATCTGGTGAGTATCCCATTGTAAATTTTCGAAGTGTTCATATTCAAATTCAGGCCTCAGCTAATTATGACTTCAAACCTCTTGCCGTTCCGAGTCCGCTCAAAATACTAACAATTGCGCCGAACACGAAGTTCAGCAGCTAGCTCCTATGGAATTATGTGCATCACATACACAGCATACGAAACAAACTGCGTAAGACATCTCCAGTGTGCGACACAACAATTCATCTCCAATCGCTCGCTTCCACGCGAGCATCGCGCACATCATTAATCCTTCGGCGGAACGAAAGTCGTAATCGGCAGGCCAATAGCTCTATCGTTATACACATCTCTCATAAAAATCGCCCAAATCGGCGCAGCGGCATCGGCACCCTGTCCGTACCAATTCGTGAAATGCACGCGCTGATCGTCAAAGCCCACCCACACTCCCGCGACAAGTTGGGGAGTAAAACCTTCGAACCACGCGTCTGCGAAATTGTTTGTTGTTCCCGTTTTGCCGGCGCAATCCAGGTAGAAGTATTTTCTAACCGTTTGCCCCGTCCCACCATTCACTACACTTTCCAGCATGTTAGTCATGGTGTATGCTGTCTGCTTACTTAGAACGTCGGTGGACAACGTGTGATTGAGCCAGAGAACATGGCCATATTTATCCTCAATCTTCACGATTGCTACAGGTTTCGTAAGAATTCCCTGGTCGGCAAAGACACCATAAGCGCTCGCTAACTGGATCGGGATGACGAGACTCGCACCAAGGGCGATCGAGGCGTAAGGAGGAATGTACGTTGTGATTCCCATTTTGTGAGCAAGCGCGATCACCTTGTGGACAGGTGCGATTTCCTGTATCGCCCTTACCGCTACCGCGTTGATCGAGTACTTGAGGGCGTCACGCAGCGTCACCTCG
>JAJYRM010000218.1 GCA_021794075.1 Bacteroidota bacterium
CGCCGCCGTTTGAGGGAGGAAGAAACGCGAAGAGATTGAAGCACACCACGATATGATGGCTTGCCGCCGTCAGAAGGAGCGCGTCGAGTGACCGCAGAAATTCCTCGTTCATCCATCCCGGATCGAACATTGCCATCCGCCAGCCGGTCCAGAATCCGGTACGCACATAATTGATTCCAAGTTTCTCCATCCTGGCGAAATCCTTCTCCCACAGGTACGGATTGGGATCCAGAAGGAATTTTCTTCCCGCGTTCGCCGCCATGTAGCTTGTTCCTATGATCGGGAATACCTTCCCGTTTTTCATGATCCAGTCTTTCGAAACCGACATGCGTGGGCCCGACTCAAGAAGTTTCCTGTCCATCACCCAGAAGCCCGTCGTGAAAGTGTTCGGCCGCCAGCCCGCATCCGCATCTGTGATTCGCACCTTGTAAAAGCCCGGCTCAAGTGTTTTGCCCGGCCTGATTTGCACTACCCCTGTCTTAAACTTTCTCGTGCCGGCCAGGTCGAGAGAAGACCGGAACACGACAACCCCTTTTGGATTTTCAACGTCGACCACGACCTTCGAACCGGGCAGGTCTCCAGTTCCGGGTTTTGGACGGTATTCGTTGACCCTCAGGAGAGGCACCTCTCCTTTATCTACGCACGAGTAAATTGGAAAAGCCTGCAGTCGCGCGGCTCCCTGAATGGCTGTCTCGACGCAGCTCCTGATCGTGGCCGCGTTCAGTTTGGAGTCTGACGGCTCAATGACCCATCTCCCGCCCGCTCCGAATCCCCGCAGCCTGTCGATCTCGAGGAGCGGACATGCGACCGGAAGCCCTTCTCCATTGACGACTTGAATCAGTGGCCTCAATATCGCGTTGCGCGGTCCGGCGCTTCCGATCTCATCGGGAAAATCGTTCGTAGTCGTGAACCGGACAGTGAGCTCATAAACCTTTTCCGGGAAGCTGAAATCATTAGCGCTAAAGCCAGATCCCTTTACCGAAACAATCTTGGCCCCGCGGGAATAGTACGGAGAGGAATTAATATCCACTTTGTCGGCGGGTCCGATTAGGAGCTGATACGAGTAAGTCGGTTGAGGAGTCCCAAGCACCCACTTACCGTTCTCCCGCAGGACCGGCTGATGAAACGGATATCCTCCAAGAAGGACAAGATTGCCTCCCTCCGATAAGAATCTTCGGATCGTCCCCCAATCTTCCGCCGGGAACGCGCTGCCGTAAGGAAGCACCAATGCCGCGAATCGGCCCGCATCGAGTTCCTCCTTCAGTTGATCGGCTGAAAGGTAATTCACTTTGAGCCCATCGAATGCCTTCCTTAGTGTCTCCATACCGATCACGGGCGCGTCCACCGTAGGAAACCCAGTTGACTGAAAACACGCGATCTCAGAGCCAGCGTTAAGGGGATGAATCTGTCGCGAGTAAGCGACGCTGTAAGGTGGCACAACTAGCCAGACAATGAATATCAAGCAGAAGTAGGAATATTTTTTGAGGCGCATAATTCAGCCCAGATTAGTTTTGAGAAAGACGATTATCTTCAACGCAAACTCCTTAGTACGCTGTCAAGCTTACTTCCGTGAAGCTCCCAGCCTGACGCCACGATATTTCCCGTGGGACCGATAAGTACGAGCTTCGGAAGAGAGTACACTTCGTAATCTTCGCAGATCTTGTTGTTGAAACCGTTCTGAACCTCAGCGTTGTACCGAAGCATCTTCTCTTGTATTGCGCGCTTCCTCCTGGATTTGGATGGAAAATTCAACGCAACACTCACCATTACGATATTTTTGTTAACATACTCCTTTTGCAATCTTTGAAGACGCCTGGTCTCGCCGACTGAACTCCGAACGGACGGCGACCAAAAATCGAGGAGGAAATACTTCCCCTTAAAAAGATTATTCGTTATGTGCAAAGATGTGTCGGGATATGAATTCACGGAAAATTTCGGAGCCGGTTTGCCATCCTTAGGCTGGAGGTAACCGGAGTACGTCTTCCGGCAAGACTTCGCTTCAGGTGAATCGCCATATTGATCAACAAGTATCGACAGATACGGGATCATCTCACCCGGGTTCAACGAGCGAGACATAAGCTTGATTCGATCCGACAGGAGAATAATTTTAGTCTGGGGTACGGGATTGGTATTCAAAACTTCTTGAATGTAATCCATTCTCTTGTAGACAGGATATCCAGCGAAATCAAGCGCCTCTGAAATCGTTGAAGGCCGAAGCGACCAGACCGGCGAGTCCGGAGGAATACTCTTCAACAGGAGCTGGCAAAGCTGTGGCTTCACATAAACGCCGTTGGTGCTTATATAAGTGATGGCGAAATAACTCAGATCCAGCGCGTGCCTGACCAGTATACTATGCTCCCTGTGCAGCATAGTCTCCACCCTGTTTAAATAAGGCGCATAGTCAAACCTAAATCCCATCGGATGGTGGTCCACCACGCTTTTGAAAAAAGCCGACGTCGAATTCTGCCTGGCATCCTCGAAGACGGCATAAGCCCGGGCGAATCGTGCTTCGAACGAACTTCCGTTCGCAAACTTGAAAGTCGAAGGCTTCTTTGAAAACGGCAGACGGTTGGGGTCAAACTCTATTCTAACCTCACGCTTGCCTGCGATAATGAACGAGTTATAATTCTCCATGCCGTTTGTGATATAGCCGTCAGCGTCCGTTCCCTCAACTTCGCCGCCTGACCTTACATTCACCAATCGGTAAATGAGTGTGTCCGAATTGCTCGACACGGTGGCAGAGTAGATGCCATCCTTTCCCTCCTGGAGCGGAATCCTCCTAGGGACAGACCAGCCGTTGAAATTCCCGATGAGCGCCGGCGTGAAAACACTTCCGTAGTTATAGGTTCTCAAACGCACGTCTAATCGTACTCTGACTCCATTGATGGCGTAGATCGCGATTGGATACTCACGATGAAAAATGCCGGTGAAACGCAACATCCAGATCCCTGAGGATGGGATGGCTACCGTGTAATTGCCGTCTTTCCGGACCGAGACCCTCTCAACAGGTATGCTGTCGGCAGGGTGGCACAGGAAAACGTTCGCGACAGAAATTGGTTTGCTATCTGTTCCGGTGACTCTCCCATAAACCACTGTCTTCGCCGCCGCGGTAGTTGAGATAACGATAATAACGAATAAGACATTCAGCAGCCTATTGATCATAAGAGAGCACCTTCATTCTATGTAAGGAAAGACATTGAAAAAACGGATCCCACGACAGTTCCCAAGCACTGAATATGAGAGCGTAGGGATCTCATCGGCTTAGACTGGCAGCCACGCTTCGCATAGTTTGTCAAAGTGGCCTGTTGGACGCGGAGGGAAGACTGACAGGTTGCCGGATTATTTAACGACTGGAGTCTATGAAACAATACTTTGCCGGAATTCACCGCGACGGTTTAAAAATAAAACTGGGAGACATCTTGCATCTCCCAGTTTTATCAAATCACTCCTTCTTGCTATCTCCTGAATGAGAGAGACCGCAAGGGGAAATCTCATTCAACAAATTACTTTATCATCATCATCTTCTTGGTGATGGTAACGTTACCCGACTGCAGGCGATAGAAATATACGCCGCTGGCGAGTCTCGCGCCGTTGAAGGTCGCGTAGTGCTCACCGCCGGACTGATGTCCGTTGACGAGTGTGGCAACCCTCTCACCGAGTACGTTGTAAACTGCCAGGCTCACGTTCGCGCCCTTCGTTGGCACGGAATAAGCGATCTGCGTTGTCGGGTTGAACGGAT
>JAJYRM010000219.1 GCA_021794075.1 Bacteroidota bacterium
AGTGATCCTGACAGCAGAGCCGTCGTCGAGGCTGAACTGCCTTTGAACAAGTCCCTTGCCGAAGGTCGTCTCACCGACGATTAGGCCCCTATCCAGGTCCTGCATCGCGCCTGACACGATTTCGCTCGCGGATGCCGAGCCGCCGTTAACAAGGACGACAAGCGGAAGCTTGGTATACGCACCGCCGCTTGAAGTGAAATTCTCATTAGCCTCCGGGATGCGTCCCTTTGTGTAAACTATCGTTTTCCCCCGTGGAAGGAAATCGCTCGCGACGCTAACGGCCTGGTCGAGAAGTCCACCCGGGTTGTCGCGCAGATCGAGAACAAGCTCTTTCATCCCTTCAGATTTAAGTTTTGTGAGCGCGTTGGCCAGCTCACTTCCCGTCGTCTCGGCGAACCTGTTGACGTAGACATAACCGACATCCTTGTTTACCATGAAAGCGGCGGTGACCGAGTAGATCGGGATCTTGTTGCGGATGATTGTGAAATTCATCGGCTTATCGACGCCAGCCCTGACGACGGTTACCACCACTTTCGTTCCCTTTGGCCCCCTGAGCTTTTTCTGCACCTCATCTCGCGTGATACCGACGGCCGATTTGCCGTCAATATCAATTATCTTGTCGCCTGCCTGTATGCCTACCAACTCGCTCGGACCTCCGGCGATTGGCGAGACGACGAGAAGGGTGTCGTTCACTACGTCATATTCGATTCCAACGCCGTCGAAGGAGCCTCGGAAGTCCTCGGATATCTGGCGGACGTCCTTCGCAGGGATATATACTGAATGCGGGTCGAGCTGCCTCAGCATCCCATTGATAGCCGCGTCAGTCAGCTTCTGCGTGTCTACATTGTCTACGTAATACTTGTCGGCAAGGCTCAACACGTCCTTAAACTTCTCTACCTGCTCGTATATGTTGTCGCCGCTGAAGACATTCTGTATCTGCGTGCCGATGAGAATGCCGACTGCCATCAAGAGGATGGCCGCCGCAGTTGAGAATTTACTCTTAAAAAACTTCATCATTTTTCCTTTCGAGGATTGCCCGCGCCTCCAATTATTCAAATCGCGTTCTCGTTCATACGATCTATACCACTATATGAGGCCGAGCTGTTAATCAAAAGAATATATAATAAGCCGAATTTGACAGCAAGGAACCGACGACTGTTAGCCGGTGGGCGAGACGAAAGTCACTCCGTACAGCGCTATTTCACCTTGCCAAGCGTTAATTTGATGACAAGGTCGTGTTTTTTGTCAAGGATGAATTTCGAATGGATGAACACCACGGAACTCTGGTAGACCCTCTCGAACCCCGCTTCGGACAAAGAAACCGTCTCGATTGGGAATCTCCAGAGAGTTAGCGGCTTGTCAATTTCGATAGTTGCCTGAAGTTTCTGCCACTCGTCGACGAGAGATACCGCAGTCACCTCTTCGCTTGAACCAACGCTCCGCAGACGTGGATCAGCCGGCTTTGAACCGTTGATCTTGTAGTACCTGTCGTGAGCGTCTCCGGCCATGAGACCGAAATTGAGTTCGACACCGAAGTCCACCTCCAATGGACTCGCCCCGAGGTTCTCCACGCTGTAGCTGCAAAGTATGGAACCGGAACCTTCCTTGATTTCAAAAGTCTTGGCAACGCGCACGGGGGATTTCTCCGCTCCGCCAACATGGCCGTCTCTCGCGAACCTGATCACCGCCTTGCCGTTTTTCTGAAGTATCTTCTGATCGTAGGGTCCCTGAACGAAATCGCCGAGCTCGGGATACTTTGCCGCGGCAAAATCCTCGATCGTGGTCTCACCGATGAAGTGATCAATGAACGACGCGCGGCGATACCAGTCATAGTTTAGGAGCTTCTCTAATCCCTTCTCCTTCATCGCAACGATGTCGTGTATGCTGAGGACCTGTTCCGCCCCGGAATCCGCTCCCGCGACTCGGCGAAGTTTCTCATGATAGCCCTCGGGGCGCCTGCTCAGTATATCGAGAAAATTGAATGGCACGGGTTTATAGTCAAGCTCGAACATCGCCGCACCGATCTCCGGCATGAAATAAGCGTCTAGCGCTTTCGACTCGACTAGGACCTCATCAGATCCGTCCATGTCGAAATCTTTGGTTGTGACGCTGAGTTTTGTTTTGCGCTCGAGCTTATCAAGCACGGTTTCGGCCTCTATCAGGCTCTTGTACACGGGGTAACGAAGATTCGGAAGGTAAAGTCCGCCGAACACTCCATGCCAGTAAGGGTCGTTGCACTGCGCGGCCCACACCTTGTCCAGCACTTTTTCCGTGGCGCCGTTCTTCGCTTTGGTCGCGTGCGCCCGCTCGGACAAGCGTATCATTTTCTTATGGATATTGTTGACTTCAGGATATTTCGCCAGGAAGTTTCTCCAGTATCCTCCTCGAACAAACTCCTCATAGTGGTCAAGGAGGTTCGCTTCTTTAAGCTTGTGTTCGAACTCTTCGTATTTTCTGAACAGCTCTTCCGGGAGCGCCCATTGAAGCATCTCGGCGTAAGACGCGTTCTGAAGGTAGACGCGCCCGATGGGCTTCACTTTGTCGATGACCTCGGAAAAATGCACGATCTTTACCCAGTCGGAATTTTCTTCGAGGGCTCCGAGAAAATCAGGCAGCCAGCCATCTTCGTACACATGCTTGTAGGTGTGCGGCCAAACTCCGAACTTCTCCCCGTCATCGGCGTACACGGCAATCCTATTCCCGTCTTCGGTAGCGATAGATCTCAGATAATCGATCGTCTTTTCGACGGGCTGAAATGGGATTGTGTACCTCATGGCCTTACTGATCGGGAAAACGTTCAGCATCTTTCCCTGTTCTTCCGTTACATAGTAGCCTAGAAGATTCTCATCCTTGAGTCCGACGTACTTGAAATGGGTGTCGTCGATGGCGACCCATCTAACGCCGCTTTCGGCGATCGGCTTCACGATATGCTGCTCCCAGACTCTCTCGGCGAGCCACATGCCGGTTGGTGTTTTGCCGAAATTCGTTTCGAGAAACTTGTTCAGCTTGCGTATTTGGCCGACCTTGTCTTTGTCCGGAATTACCGCAAGTATGGGTTCGTAAAAACCGCCGGTGATCATCTCAACCTGGCCCGACTTCACGAGCGCCTTAAGCTCCGTGAAAATTTCCGGGTGATGCTTCTTGAGCCATTCGAGAAGAAAGCCTGTGTAATGCTGCGAGACCTTCACCTTGGGAAATCTCGCGAGCACTTCGAGAAACGGTTTGTACGATTTCTGATAAGCTTCCTCCAGCACATGATCGAAATTGCCGATCGGCTGGTGATTGTGGATTCCAAGGACAAGATTGACGGTTTTCAATTGGCGCTGTTCTTTCTACTGTTTTTCCGGTTTCATTTGAGGGAAAAAGATCACGTCGCGAATGGATTCGCGGTTCGTAAGGACCATCGTAAGGCGGTCGATTCCTATTCCGAGTCCCGCTGTCGGCGGCATCCCGTATTCAAGCGCGCGGAGAAAATCTTCGTCGACCACCATAGCCTCCTCGTCGCCTCTCGCTTTAAGCCTAGCCTGGTCCTCGAACCGGGACCTTTGATCGAGCGGGTCGTTAAGTTCGCTGAATGCGTTCGCCAACTCGTGGCCGTTGCACATCAACTCAAATCTCTCGACGAGCCCCGGCTTAGAACGATGCCGCTTCGCGAGCGGAGACATTTCTACCGGGTAATCGGTTAT
>JAJYRM010000081.1 GCA_021794075.1 Bacteroidota bacterium
GCGTTCTCAAGCCCTTACTTCAACATGTCAGCCGACGAAAGTTTTGATGTCGGGATGCGAGCGAGCAAAGGACTCGTCGATTCGCTTGGGATTGCTGAAGCGCACGCCGAATATTATCTGAAATTGTATAACGTGCTCAAATCGCTCGGTAAAAAGGTAATGATGTATGGAGACATTCTTCTCCAGAATCCAAAAATTTTGGATGAGATTCCCAAGGACATAACCATTATTGATTGGCATTACAGGTCCGCATTTGACTATCCGAGTATTAAAGTATTAAAAGATGCCGGTTTCAATTTTATAGCTTGTCCGGCGGTGTGGAACTTCAGCGGTCCTTTCCCGAATTTCTATAACAGTTACGCCAATATTCAAAACTTCACGCGGCAGAGTTACCATGCCGGAGCGCTTGGTGTGATTGTATCGACGTGGAACGACAACGGCGGCGCAGAGTTGCGCGAGTTGAATTATCCGGGGTACGCCTGGGGGGCGCAATGCGCGTGGAATCCGGAGAACGCGGACCCGGCGCACTTTGAAGCGGTCTTCTTCCGGCAGTTTTTCAAGACCGATTCTTTTCTGCCGAGGATCGCATATGAACTCCTGAGTTCGGTAAACAATCAGATTACTTGGAACGAATTCTGGCGGGCGCCGTTCTTGAACTTGCCAGCGCAGGATGCCGCACTTCGAGTCGAGAGCATCAGCGCCACCATGCCTGTAGTGTACGCTTTGTCGTCGGAAGCGGGCGGCCTCGTCGGCGCGAACAGGGAGATACTCGCTATTTATCAACTCGTGGCGCGAATGAACGCGTACTGGGCTGACAAAGTCACGGGCGTCATTCGCATGCGTGAGTTAGCTCTTGATTCATCCCTTTCACAAAAACAAAGAAATGATGGAATTCTCAAGATTGAGAAGAGCCTTCTCGACCATCTTTCGAAAATCAGAAGAGATTACATCAGAGCATATCTCCGGACGAACCGTGGGCCTATGCTTCAACTAATAAAGGATCGATTTGACGAACAGGTAGCTCAGCTAAGGTCAGGCACGAGTGAAATGCTGAAGGGAAATTCCAACTTTGACCAGAAGCTCCCTTCCAGCTTCATCTACTATCCGAAAAGCACGCCGTATACCCCTGGAAACAGCAAGGTGGATTCCGCGACCTTCGTGAAGACCATAGATCTCGATTCAATCCCAACAAAGGCGATGTTGCAGCTTATCGGAGACACCTATTGCAGACTTTACGTCAACGGCAGATTGGTCGGCGACGTCAAGGCACGCCGAACTCTCACCTGGAACGTGGAGTTTAACCGAGTCAAGCTCTTTGATATACGGAAATTTCTCAGAAAAGGATTGAATACAATCGCAGTTCAGTCGGAGAATTTCGACATCAACGGTTCAGCGGGCTGCAATGTGTACGCGGTGATCGGAGCGGATACAATCATGACGGACGGAAGCTGGCAGGTACTAAAAGGGATCGTCTCTCCGCGTCAGGTTGCAAGAGCGCGTCAGTTGAACGCAATGCCGTACGATAATCGTTGGGCAATCTCCGCACCTGATTTTTCCTTGAACTTGAAATCGTGGATCGAGCGGTGAGGGATCCGGAAAAGATCCGGCGTTGACAAGCACCTAAGGACCTCCGTGTCGAATCGCGTTAGTGTTCGAACGGTCCTATTGCGATCTCAAAGTCTGAAACAAAACAAATTGGAAAACGATAATTTGTCATGGCGATTTTTAGGAAAGTCACTCCGGAGGAATTAAACAAGCTCGGCAGCAACACGATGGCCGAGAGGATTGGTATTGAGATAACGGAAGTTGGGCCTGATTATCTGAAAGGACGGATGCCGGTCGACTCAGGGACTGTACAGCCGTACGGGATACTCCATGGTGGCGCCTCAGCGGCGCTTGCCGAGACACTCGGTAGCATAGCGGGCGTGCTCGCGATAAATCCCGAGAAAGAATACTGTGTCGGTTTGGAGATAAATGCCAATCACGTAAGAAGCGTCAAAAGTGGCTACGTTTACGGAAAGGCAAGCCCTTTACATCTCGGAAGGAAGACACAAGTCTGGGAGATTCGTATCGAGGATGGGGAAGGACACTTGGTTTGTATCAGCCGATTGACACTCGCGGTGATAATCGGAACGCCTGAATCAATCAGGTAAGTCTTCTAGCTTCGTCTCCTAGTATTTCTGAAACCATCACGACCACCGCCTCGGAATCTTCATATCCTCCAGACTTCAGTTTGGAATCTATATCCAGGAGTACGCCAATAGCTTTTTTCAGCTCGGAGACGGAATATGCGTTGGCCGCAGTTGTATATTCGCTGATAAAAGGGTTCCATCTCCCAAACACCGCTGTCGATATGTCCTTCGTGTTCATATGTTTGGCGAGGTCGTGTTTCACCTCGAGTAGATTAAGAAAGTACCTGGCGAGCATGAAGTTTATATAAACGGGCTTTTCGCCGTTTCCGAGCATCTTTGAGGCTATTTCATGGGCCCGGGCCGCTTTCCTTTCACCGATCGCTCGTTGAAGTTCGAAGATATTGAACGATCTCGACTTTCCTACCGCGGTGGTTACATCGTCGATCTGGATGACTTTTTCATCTCCCACGTAGAGGGAGAGTTTTTCCAGTTCAGAGATCGCGTCTCCAACCGAGTCGCCGATCATGTCCACCAAAAGATCCGCGGCACCCGGCGCGAGTTCCTTGCCCAGAGCCCGAGCGGTGTCAATTAGAAATGTGGAAAGCTCGGACCCTTTCAGGTGATTGAATGTTACCACTTCGGCAGCGCCGGAAATTCTCTTGAATGTTTCGTCGGTCGCCTTGACATCGCCTGCGACAAGGCACACGACGTTGCTATCCGGAACGCCCGCGAGATGGTCGGCGACGTCTATCCTATGCTTCTTGTCCATCTTATCGAACCTCTTGACTACCGTCAACCTCCGTTCGCCGACGAAAGGAAAACTTAGCATCGAAGAGAGAATGACTTCTGAATTGGACTCTGTTCCGTCAAAGACGTCTAGGTTGAACGACCTTTGTTCGGGCGTCACCACGTTTTCGAAAAGGAGGTCCACAGCCTGAGTAATGAAATACTCCTCATTCCCGTGGATGAAATATGTCTTTGAGAATTTTCCCTTTTTAATCGACGCGGCGAATTTTCCGAAGTCGCTCATGGTTCGACATAAGCCTTGAGGATATATACAGGTTTTAGAGGGATGTCTCTGGCATCGTGAGCGACTTGCGCGATGCTGTCAACGACATCCATGCCTTTTAGGACTTTACCGAACACCGTGTATTGTCCGTCAAGTTGCGGGAGGTCGCGCAGGCATATATAAAACTGACTGCCGTTAGATCTTCGCTCAGGATTCACCTGGTCGGGTTGCCGTGCCATGGCTACGGAGCCGCGCAGATTGGGTTCCTCTATTTCCGCGGGGAGGGTGTAGCCCGGTCCTCCCATTCCCCATGTCGCTTTGTTCGGAGTCCGTGTGTTAGGATCGCCTCCCTGAATAACGAATCCTGGGACGATGCGGTGAAACTGGAGGCTGTCATAGAAACCTTCCGACACAAGCTTTCTGAAATTCTCACACGTTACCGGCGCAGCGTCGTCGAAGAGTTTTATTTCGATGTTTCCGTAATTTGTTTCGAGTACCACGTTATGACCTTTCATGCTGCACCCGGTAAGAGCCATTGCGGCTGCGAGTGCGAAGATTAGTTTTTTCATTTCTCCTCACCTAATATAAAAGAAGATAATAATTACGGCGGCAAAGATAAACCTATACCAGACGAAGACGTTCATGGTGTGCCTCTGGAGATACTTCATGAAATATTTTATAGCCAGGAATCCGAAGAGAGCGGAGCACAGTGTCCCTAGGATAAGAGGCGCTATGTCGTTCGCAGGTATTCCGTGAATAAAGATCCTGAGCTTAAGAACGGCCGCCCCAGCTATTACCGGTATGGAGAGAAGAAACGAGAAGCGGGCGGCTTCCTCTCGATTGAATCCGAGGAAAAGTCCGGATGAAATGGTGATGCCGGATCTGGATGTCCCCGGAATCAGAGCCAACGCCTGGGCGAAGCCGGTTATGATAGCCTCCCTGACGCTCATCGATTCATTGTTCCTAATGCGCTTGGCGGTTCGTTCCGCGTACCACATCACCAGGCCGAGAACGATGAGCGCGCCAGCCAGCACACTTGGAGTGCGGAATTTGGTCTCGACCCATTTATCAAGCAACACTCCGAAAACACCTGCCGGCAAAGTTCCGATGATGACCAGCAACGATAACCTTGATTTTGGATCGGAGCGAAAATTACGTTTAGAAATACCCCTAAAGAAGCCGGCGATGAGCTCCACCGTATCTTTGAAAAAGTAAGAGAGCACAGCTAGAAGTGTTCCAAGATGCAGCGCCACGTCAAACGTAAGGCTGTTGAGGAGCTTTGCGTGCCAGCCGAGAAGTTCCGGTATGATCACAAGATGCGCCGTGCTGCTTATCGGAAGGAACTCCGTCAGCCCTTGAATAATTCCAAGTACAATACTCTCTAGAACTGTGCCCATTTAGCCTCCTGATTTCCTAGGTGAAACTTAGAAATAATAAACTAGCCCGAATGAAAGGCCAACGCCGAGAAGGTCCATATTAACGGGAATCAATTTCCCCGAATTGTAATCAAGATAGGTAAGCTTCGAACCATCTCTGGCTTTCAGATCGCCGATGAATTCGGCGTCCCCTTCGACGCCGATTCTGGCATACAAACGCTTATCGAGCTGAGTATCGACTGACCCGTTCAGCTTGACGCCGAATCCGCTCGCCGAATAATCCTGGGTCTGACTCGAATAAGGTGAGGACGCGCTAACGCTGCCGAAGTGGTATCCGAACTCTCCGCCAAGCCTGATCGAATAACCCTCCGCTCTGAATATCCTTCTGATAGCTAAAGAAGGGAGGGAATAAGCCATGTTGACCTGCTGGGACCCGATGGAGTTGCCTCCGCTAACACTCTTTGTTATATATCCATAATCGATACCGATAGCCCAGTCTTTGGAGACGGCATACTCACCTCCGAAAAAAAACCTTATCGCGCTCGTAAAACTCTTCGGCAGAACGCTCCCAGGTGCGACGTAATTGAGATAATTCGATAGTCCATCCGCTTTATAGTAAATGACTCCCATGCCGCCGTACCCTGAGAATCTTTGTTGAGCCTGCGTGGTCCCCACGGAGACCATGACTATCATGATCATGAGAGGTATTGTTTGGTTCCATCGGATTCTTGTTCTGGGCATTAGTTGTTTGATCTCCGCGAACTTGGTCATTGGTTGAGGAAGAGCACGATAACCTCTTTTGGTCCATGCACCCCTTTAACAAGCTGCTTCTCGATGTCAGCGGTACGACTTGGCCCAGTTATGAGGAATAGATTACTCGCATCACTGTTTCCGAATCTGTCGGTGAATACCTCGTCGAGTGACGCGATAAGCCGGCTTCGCTCAACGATGACGAAGAGCTTGGGTGCGAGAGCTGCAGGAAGCCGCATGTCTGTTTGAATGAGTACGGTCCCTGTCTCTGCGACGCATGCGGCGCAACCGATCAGAGCCGCATCGAAGGCAGCAACTTCACGTTTATCATAGCCGGCAGCGAATTCCGATCCGAATCTCAAACGCCGATTTACGCTGAGCGATTCTACAATTGACTTGAGGCTGTTAGCCAAGTCATCGTAAATAAAGAGCGAAGAAGCGGGCTCTGTGTGGTCGGTTACGAACGCTGAAACATCTCGTTCGTTTTCCACCTTTTCTGCGAGGCCGCCTAGAATTTCAAGCTCGCGCTTGAACTTAATGAAGAGCGACTCGAACCCATGTTGAATCATTGACGTAAGGGGGGAGGCTGCGCTTCTAAGCGCCGCAGATTTCTCAGCTCCGCGCAGGCCGCGCCTGATCGAGGCGAATATCTTCTCCCGGTCGTCAGTCACTCTTTGCCTCTTTCTGATTTGTAAATCTCCCTGAAGGACCTTGCGGGCAATTTCGGCAGCTCACGATAATGAGTCCATCCTTTGAAAGCTTTCGCGACTATCGGAGTCGAGGAAAAGATTCGCGCGAGTCTGCTGAAGAGCCTGTAACGCTGCGGCCTTAACATGGTTTTCCTGAAAGTTCTAAAGATGAATGCCTCTACGCCTCTTTTTGTCTTCGCCTTTATTTCGTGTCTCATCGCGAGCAACTGGTGGTGTATACCTATCCCGACAGGGCAGACTTCCGTACAGTTGCCGCAAAGGGAGGAGGCGAAAGGCAAATCAGGAGCGTTTTTCGGCCCGAAAAACAGTGGAGTGACGAGCGACCCGATCGGGCCAGGATATACCGAGCCGTAAGCGTGTCCACCGATGCTGCGGTAAACAGGACAAACATTCAGGCACGCGCCGCATCGGATACAGTGAAGGACTTCTTGATGTTCTGTTCCGACGAGGGCGCTTCTTCCGTTATCGAGAAGCACAATGTGCACTTCATCAGGTCCGTCCTTTTCGTTCTGTCTCCGTGGGCCACGAATAAGTGAGACATAGCTCGTGAGCTTCTGTCCAGTGGCGCTACGTCCCAGAAGGCGCATGAATATTCGCAAATCGGAGAACTTCGGAATGACTTTCTCAATGCCGGTCACGATCACGTGCACTTTCACCGCGGAGGTGGACAGACGCGCGTTGCCCTCGTTTTCAACGACGACGGCAGTTCCATTCTCAGCGATAAGGAAGTTCGCGCCGGAGATACCCATCTCGGCGGACAGAAATTTCTCCCTCAGCGCTTTTCGCGCCTCGCCTGTGAGAAAGGTGGGGTCGTCGTTAAGCTCGATGCCGATTTTATCGTGGAGTAGCTGCGCAATTTCTGTTCTCGATTTATGAATTGCGGGCGCCGTAATGTGTGACGGCGTCTCGCCGGCGAGTTGAATTATGTACTCGCCCAGATCGGTCTCGACCGTCTCGATGCCGAACTTTTCGAGGAAAGGTACGAGCCTGAGCTCCTCCGTCACCATAGATTTTGATTTTACAATCTTCTTGACGGCATGTCTCTGAGCTACATCGAGTATGTATGCGTTCGCCTTTTCCGGAGATTCGGCATAAAATACGGCGCAGTTATTCTTATGGGCGTTGTCCTCGAATTGCGAAAGAAGCTCGTTGAGATGCGAAACGGATTCCTGCTTTATTTTCTTCGCTTCATTTCTGAGGAGATCAAAATCGAGCTCGGCGAAGGAATCGTTTCGCTTGTCCAATGCCTGAATCGTTGCCTTCTTCAGATTTGCCCGGAGCCTCAGATTGGCGACTTCCTTTTTGTAAAGCTTCTTAAAATCCCGGGATTGCGGCTCAGTCGTCGTCATGGCTTTCTGTCGATGCTTTCGGACATGATTTCCGCGATATGCGCGAAGCGTTTTAACGAGCCTGATCGTCGCGCACGTCCTTCAAGGTGCATGAGGCAACTTGAATCTGCCGAGACGAGAATGTCGGCACCGGTCTGATAGAAATTCTGAAGCTTCTCGTCTGCCATCACCACCGAAATTTCAGGATACTTCACCGCGAATGTACCTCCGAATCCGCAGCAGACTTCGTTGTATGGAAGTTCGATGAGGCGCAAGCCCTCGATTCTCTCCAATATCTTACGTGGCCCGTCTTTGACGCCCAACTCCCGCAGCGCGTGGCAGGAATCATGATATGAGACTGTCGCTTGGAGTTTCCCGCTGAACCTATCTGCGCCTATTACCTTACATATGAATTCAGAAAATTCATATGTCCGCTTAGCCATATTCTTTGAAACGTCTTCGAACCGCGGATCATCGGCAAGAATTTCAGGATAGAAGTTTCTTATCATTGCTACGCAGGAGCCGGAAGGTCCGACGATGTAGTCGTGCTTGAAATCGAAGTCGTATTTCGCGGCCGCTACGGGAGAATGGGTAAGCGTGAGGAGGGCGTTCACTTCGTGCATCGCCATCAGGCGTGCTTCATCGCGGTAGCCGGAGTTGAAAGCAGGCTGACCGCAGCAAGTCTGGTGCTCAGGAAAAACCACGTCGCAACCGAGGTGCTTGAGTACCTTCATGGAACTGACAGCGACGTTAGGAAAAACCTGATCTATGAAGCAGGGTACAAAGAGAAATACACGCATTTGATTTGAATGAATTTAAAATCACACAGGCTAAGATTCAATAAAATGACAAATTGCCAATCTTTGCCACATTGGCAACGTTTCGTTTGTAACTGGCAAAAGTATAAGATGAGTGAAGAAACGAAAATGAAAATATTGCCGGAAAAGCCTTAATTCTTTGGCGGCATAGCCATTGCATAAAGAAATATCAAAGAACAAAAAAAATCCAAGCAAAGGAGAGATATGAGATGGCTAAAATAATTGGAATTGATCTTGGTACGACAAATTCGTGCGTGGCGGTAATGGAGGGCAACACTCCTACAGTCATCGCGAATTCCGAGGGGGTTAGGACGACCCCTTCAGTGGTCGCCCAGTCGAAAACGGGAGAATGGCTTGTGGGTGCGCCGGCCAAGAGGCAGGCGATAACCAATCCGCAGAATACAATCTTCTCGATCAAGAGGTTCATGGGACGCTTCTATAACGAAGTGACAGAGGAAATGTCTCGCGTGCCTTATAAGGTAGTCTCCGGTCAGAACAATTCCGCGCGAGTTGAAGTGGGAGGACGCGTCTATTCTCCGCCTGAGATAAGCGCGATGGTACTCCAGAAGATGAAACAGACCGCCGAAGATTTTCTTGGCGAGAAGATTACGGAAGCGGTAATAACGGTTCCAGCTTACTTCAACGATGCCCAGCGCCAGGCGACGAAGGAAGCCGGTGAAATTGCCGGACTCAACGTTCGTCGTATCATCAACGAGCCTACAGCAGCCGCGCTGGCTTATGGACTCGATAAGAAGAATAAGAACATGAAGGTTGCCGTTTATGATTTAGGCGGTGGAACTTTCGATATTTCCATTCTGGAACTTGGCGAGGGAGTGTTTGAAGTCAAGTCGACGAACGGCGATACGCATCTGGGCGGCGACGATTTTGACATGAAGATAATGGATTTCATTGCGGATGAATTCCAGAGACAGGAACACATCGATCTCAGAAAAGATCCGATGGCGCTTCAGAGATTGAAAGAAGCGGCGGAAAAAGCAAAGATGGAGCTTTCCTCCCAGCTGCAGACAGAAATCAACCTCCCGTTTATAACGGCTACTCAGGATGGGCCGAAGCACCTCAACCTTACGCTGACGCGCGCGAAGCTCGAGCAGCTTGTTGATGATTTAGTACAGCGTACCGTAATTCCGGTGAAGAAGGCACTTGAGGATGCGAAGCTCAATCCTTCAGAAATTGACGAGGTAATTCTCGTGGGCGGCATGACGAGGATGCCTAAAGTTCAGGAAATCGTGAAGACCTACTTCAACCGCGAGCCTCACAAGGGAGTAAATCCGGACGAGGTAGTGGCTGTTGGTGCGAGCATACAAGGCGCGGTTCTTACGGGCGACATCAAGGATGTCCTCCTGCTCGACGTAACGCCGCTTTCTCTTGGCATAGAGACGCTCGGTGGCGTAATGACGCCGTTGATTCCGGCAAACACGACCATCCCGACGCGCAAAAGCGAGGTGTTCTCTACTGCCGCGGACAGTCAAACTTCGGTCGAGATACATGTACTTCAGGGTGAACGTCCGATGGCGTTGGACAACAGGACTCTTGGACGGTTCATACTTGACGGACTTCCGCCTGCGCCGCGCGGCATTCCGCAGATAGAGGTCACGTTCGACATCGATGCCAATGGATTACTTCACGTTGCGGCGAAAGACAAAGCAACGGGCAAAGAACAGAGCATTCGGATTACTTCGTCCAGCGGACTCAGCCGCGAGGAAATAGAGCAGATGAAGAAGGCGGCACAGGAGCATGCTGCGGAAGACAAGTCGCGCCGCGACGAAGTTGAAACCAGAAACCAAGCCGACAACCTTGTATTCCAGAGCAAGAAGCAGTTGCAGGAATTCGGCGACAAAATTCCAGCGGACAAGAAGAAGGCCCTTGAAGAAGCCATTCAGAAGCTTGAAGCCTCTGCCAAGACTGCACCGATTGCCCAGCTGAAGACGGAAATCGAAGCGCTCAACAAAGTCTGGGGCGAAGCTGCCACATACATGTACCAGCAGCAGGCTCAGCCCGGTCAGCAGGAACCAGGAGCTGGCCCGCAGCAGGGACCGCAACAGGAGCAAGCTGAGCCGAAAGCTCAATCGGCTGAAAACGCGGACTATGAGATAATCGATGATAAGGATAAGAAGTAAGTGCTTGAAGTATTTATGATGCGCGCTGAATGATGTAGAAGTTCCGCAAAGTGACGACGGATGATTAAGTGAGATAGACAGCGGAATGAGTCGCAGGGAGACCGCCCTTCGTAAGGGCGGCTCCTTTTCTAAAGATGCCGGAAGCTTTCCGCTCTGAAAAGAGAGAGCATCCGGTTGTAGGAGAGTAGAGGAAAGAATGAACTTAGATAAACTTACGATAAAGTCGCAGGAAGCTTTACAGCTGGCGCAAGCGGTCGCCTCCGAAAATGGGCAGCAAGCTATCGAGCCCGAACACCTTTTTGTGGCGCTCCTGCGAGATGACGAAGGAATACCCGCTCTAATCATCAAGAAATCGGGCGCGAATATAGATTACATCCGTCAAAAGGCGGAGGAATCCCTGCGGAGATTTCCCAAGGTCTCAGGCGGAGGGGGCGGAAATCAGTACATCTCCCAGCCGTTGGCAAAAGTGATCGACGGGGCGGAGAAAGAAGCTTCCGAGATGAAGGATGAATTTGTCAGCACGGAACATCTCCTTCTCGGGTTGCTTAATGACCGCACGACGGATCCGCTTAAGATACTAAGCTCACAGGGCATCACCCGCGAAATGTTTCTAAAGGCTCTCCATGAAATCAGAGGGAGTCAGAGGGTCATGGATCAGAATCCCGAGGAGAAGTATCGTTCGCTGCAGAAATTCGGGAGGGACCTCACGGACCTGGCGAGGAAAGGGAAACTTGATCCCGTTATCGGACGAGACGATGAGATCAGAAGAGTTCTGCAGGTTTTGGAAAGGCGCACCAAGAACAACCCAGTTCTGATTGGCGACCCGGGGGTCGGAAAGACCGCGGTAGTTGAAGGCATCGCTCGGAGAATCGCGAGCGGCGACGTACCTGACGGATTAAAGTCGAAGAGAATCGTCGAACTCGACATGGGAGGACTTGTTGCAGGTACTTCATATCGTGGTCAATTCGAGGATAGGCTTAAATCCATCATCAAGGAAGTTGTTGAGTCCGAGGGTGAGATAATACTTTTCATGGACGAGCTCCATACGTTGGTCGGTGCGGGAGCTGCACAGGGTTCGGTTGACGCATCGAACATGCTGAAGCCTGCGCTAGCGCGAGGCGAGTTGAGGGCAATAGGCGCGACGACTATCAAAGAATACAGAAATTACATCGAAAAGGATCCCGCTTTAGAGCGAAGGTTTCAGCCCATCATGATAGATGAGCCGAGCGTTGAGGACACTATCTCGATACTTCGTGGCCTGAAGGAACGTTATGAGGTGCACCACGGCGTGAGGATAACGGACGGCGCGATAGTCGCCGCAGCGCAGTTGAGCAACCGTTACATCACCGAGCGATTTCTCCCCGACAAAGCTATAGACCTTATCGACGAGGCAGCATCGAAGCTGAGAATCGAGATGGACTCGCTTCCGGAGGAGCTCGACGAGGTTGAGAGAAAAATAAAGCAGCTCGAAATAGAGAAGGAAGCGATCAGGAGAGAGAAGGACCAGGAGTCTTTCAAAAGGCTGAACGTCATTGAGGAAGAGCTCGCCAATCTTCGTGAAGAAAGCGCGCAACTTCGAACTCACTGGCAGATGGAAAAGGATTTGATTCAGACTATACAAAAGTCGAAGGAAGATATTGAACGCCTGAAAGTAGAGGCCGACAAGGCTGAGCGTCAAGGTGACCTTGGGAAGGTTGCCGAGATCAGGTACGGCAGGATTACGGCGATAGAGAAGAAGCTAAAAGAATCCACGCAGCGCCTGGCCGAAGCCCAGAAGAACAGCAAGATGCTGAAAGAAGAAGTGGAATCAGAGGATATCGCCGAGATAGTTTCGCGGTGGACTGGCATACCGGTTTCCCGCATGCTCGAGAGCGAGAGGTCGAAGCTTCTTCACCTCGAAGAGAAAATCCATGAGAGGATGGTGGACCAGGAAGAGGCGGTCTCCGCTGTGGCAAACGCGGTGCGGCGTGCTCGCGCGGGCATGCAGGACGAAAGGCGCCCTATCGGTTCTTTCATATTCATCGGCTCGACCGGAGTAGGCAAGACCGAACTAGCGCGGGCGCTCGCCGAGACTCTCTTCGATGACGAGGACGCGATGGTGCGCATAGACATGTCTGAGTACACCGAAAAGTTCTCGGTATCTAGACTAACCGGTGCTCCTCCTGGATATGTCGGCTACGAGGAAGGCGGACAGCTGACGGAAGCGGTTCGACGAAAGCCATACTCGGTGGTCCTGCTCGATGAAATCGAGAAGGCGCATCCCGAGATATTCAATGTCCTGCTGCAGGTATTGGACGATGGCAGGCTGACCGACAGCAAAGGAAGGACTGTCAACTTCAAAAACACTATAATCATCATGACTTCCAACCTCGGCTCGCAGCTAATTCAGCAAAAGATCGAGACGACAAGCGAGCGCGAGAGACCCGAAATGATGGAGAACCTGAAGAGCGAACTCTTCGCGTTACTTAAGCAGACGATCAAGCCTGAATTCCTGAATAGGCTCGACGAGATTATTGTCTTCAAGCCACTGGCCAGAGCGGAAATAAGGAAGATCGTCGAGCTGCAGCTCGACAGGATTATCTCCAGGATAAAGGAAAACAACGACATAAAACTGGAAGTCAGCGACCGCGCGAAGATGTTTCTGGCCGACGCCGGTTACGATCCGATATACGGCGCAAGACCTCTCAAGCGCACTATTCAGAAATACGTCGCCAATCCGCTTGCCCAGAAGGTCCTCGCTGGCGATTTCGCGCCCGGCGATGTAATATCGGTGGACATTCCCCAGTCCGGCAAGATTGAGTTCGCGAGGCTGAGCGAGCGCAGTGAAGATCAGAAGCCGGATACGTTGCTGCTGGAAAAGTGAGTTGCAAGATAGAAGAGATCGAAGTACAGGGTCTCGATATCTCTCCGAAATCCGCCCGAAAGCCCGGGCGGATTTTTTTATTCCAACGGCGTATGCCTTTTTCCTCTGGAAGACTATCCCCAGGCGCAGAATAGTCGGCTAAACCGTACGCGTCGCCGCCACATTCGTTGCATTTCTGCGAATTTTTCGGCATTTTTAATTAAAAACTGTGAAAAGAAAAGCATCTCTAAGCCGCGTAACCAAAGAAACCCAGATAGATTGCAGCATAAACCTTGATGGAACGGGGACATATAAAGTCTCAACCGGGATAAGGTTCTTCGATCATATGCTCGAACTCTTCTCCAAGCACGGTCTCTTCGACATGACACTCAAATCCAAGGGCGATGTCGACGTTGACGACCACCACACGGTAGAAGACGTTGCTATCGTAATCGGAAAATGCATCGACAAGGCGCTCGGTGACAAGTCAGGCATCAATCGTTACGGAGCCGCGTTCGTCCCAATGGACGAATCGCTTGCCAGGTGCGTGATAGATCTCTCCGGCCGCGGACATAGCGTCTTCCACGCTGAGTTCACCAGGCCCAAGGTTAGCGATCTCTCAACCGAAATGATCGAGCATTTCTTCAAGTCGATGGCAGAAAATCTAAAGGCGAACATTCACGTAGAGCTACTCTACGGGAAGAACAACCATCACCGTTCGGAGGCGATCTTCAAGGCGTTCGCGCTGGCGCTGCGCGAGGCGGTTTCGATGAATACACGCGTAGTTGGAGTGCAGTCGACGAAAGGGAATTTATAGTATGTCTGAGAAATCGACAGGACTTGACAACAGGACGATCGGAGTAATCGGTGCCGGTCATATCGGCACCGCAGTGATCGGCGGACTGGTTCGGGCGAAATTGACTTCGCCGAAGAACATTACGGCGTCGAGAAGAACCACGAACAATCTCGATGAGATAGCCAGGACGCTCGGAATTCACACGACCAATGATAACAGGAAGGTCGCGAAATCTTCCGACATACTGATACTAGCCGTCAAACCGATGAATGCCCGCGATGTGATGACAGAGATAAAGGATCTTATTACGCCTCAGCACATCATCATCAGCGTGATGGCTGGCATAAAAACTTCCTTCATCAGCTCGTATCTGGGTGTGCAGTGTCCGGTGATACGTACTATGCCCAATACACCTGTTCTCGTCGACGCGGGCGCCACGGCCATAAGCAAGGGCGAGTTTGCCACCGAGGAACATCTCAAGCTCACACATGATATTTTTCGATCTGTCGGAAGCGTAGAAACCGTTCCAGAGAATCTTTTGGACGCGGTGACTGGACTGAGCGGTAGCGGGCCGGCTTACATTTACATGGTAATTGAGGCGATGACGGACGGCGGAGTGAAGATGGGAATACCGAGACAGATCGCGTTTAGGCTTGCCGCGCAGACTGTGTTCGGGGCCTCCAAGCTGGTAATCGAGACTGGAAAGCATCCGGCGATCCTCAAGGACGAAGTTACCACGCCCGGTGGAACCGCTATTGCGGCTGTTCACGAGCTAGAGACTCACGGTCTAAGAACTATGCTTATCAACGCTGTGTCCACGGCAACCGTTCGGAGCAAAGAGCTCAGCAAGATCATAGAGGCTGATGAAACTCTCTAAGATCACCGTTGTCGATTACCGGACGAGCAATCTCCTTTCCATCACGAAGGCATTAGAGAATGTAGGAGCCGAAGTCAAGCTCACTCAGAATGCAGCGGACATCGCGGCGGCTGAACGGCTTGTTCTTCCCGGAGTAGGTGCGTTCGGAGCGGCGATGCGAAACATCGAATCACTCGGAATCCGTGAGGCACTTGTCGCGTTTGGGAAGAGCGGACGTCCGTTGATTGGAATATGTCTCGGTATGCAACTCCTCTTCGGTGTAAGTTATGAGCTCGGCACAAACAAAGGGCTGGCCCTAATCGACGGGAAAGTTGTCGAATTTCCGGACAAGCCGCCTCTTAAAGTCCCGCACATGGGATGGAATCAAATACAGTTCAAACGGAACTCGAGACTTTTTTGCGGCGTGCATGATAAAGAGTACGCTTACTTTGTTCATTCGTATTATGTAACGACAAGCGATAATTATGTCTCCGGCGCGACGGAATACGGAGTGACGTTCCCGTCAATAGTCGAAGACGGGAACATCTTCGGAATCCAATTCCATCCGGAAAAGAGTCAGAGCTTTGGTCTGAAGATACTTGAAAATTTTCTGAGAGTGTAAATGATACTTGTAATACCGGCTATAGATTTAAGACAAGGGAAATGCGTCAGGCTCGTGAAGGGCGAGGCGGGCACGGACAAGATTTATTCCGACGAACCTACGAAGATGGCGATCGTCTGGCGCGGAGAGAATTTCAAGGCGCTCCATGTTGTCGACCTTGACGGAGCGTTCGAAGGCAAGCCAGTGAATTTCCCCGCGCTTAAGGCGATAGTCGACGCAGTGGATATACCAGTAGAATTTGGCGGAGGACTCAGGACCTACGAAGCGGTCAAGGAGGCGTTCGACGTTGGAGTTTACAGAGCCATAATCGGCACGGCCGCCGTAAAGGATGAGGAACTTCTGATAAGGCTCCTCATGGAATTCGGACCGAGGAGGATAGCGGTCGGCATTGACATGCTCGACGGCATTGTTCAGATAAAAGGCTGGACCGATTCAAGCGGACTTTCCGCGATTGATCTCGGTAAAAAGCTCAAGAATCTTGGAGTTGCCAGAGTAATTTATACAGATATTTCCCGCGATGGAACGCTTAAAGGCGCAAACATTGAAGCGATGAGGGAATTCGCCGTACAGACGGGGCTTCGCGTCACGGCTTCCGGGGGCGTCAAGTCTTACGAGGATCTCATACATTTGCAGGAGCTTGAGGAGTTCGGAGTGGATTCTGTAATCGTGGGAAAGGCCCTTTACGAGAACAGGTTCCCGTGCGTCGAGTTGTGGCGCCTGAACGAGAAAGTTCTCGACGATCTGGGCCCCACCAGACGAGGATGAATCGCGATATTCTAGAGTGGAATCATGTGCACTCCTGCGCCTCCCGTGATGTACGGAACTACCTCGGTTAACTATTTAAACTTCAACTCAGAAGGACGAGCAAAATTAAGAAAAGGAAATGCGATCCGATAGCATCCTGCAAGGGAGGCCCCTTGGCGTGCTAGCAAAGAGAATCATACCATGTCTCGATGTCAACGCTGGCCGCGTGGTAAAGGGAGTCAACTTCGTTAATCTGACCGATGCGGGCGACCCGGTGGAAACCGCGCGCTTCTACGAGCAGGAGGGAGCGGACGAGATAGTATTCCTCGATATCACCGCGAGCGTCGACAATCGCGAGACGATGATGAGCGTCGTCCGACGCACGGCGGAGACGATCTTCCTCCCACTTACTGTCGGAGGAGGGATCAGGACAGTCGACGATATGCGCCGCATCCTTTCAAACGGCGCCGACAAGGTAAGCCTTAACACTGCTGCTGTCCGAAATCCCGAACTGATCGCGCGCGGAGCGGAAGAGTTCGGAGTTCAATGCATTGTTGTGGCCATTGATGCCAAGCGAGCCGTATCCGGTCCAGGTGCGCCCGTCAAGCCTGGCCAAGCCGCTGAAGGCGAATTGATAAGTAAGGTTGGAGCTCCTGTCGATTACGAAGTCTTCGTGAATGGCGGAAGAACACCAGCTGGACTTGACGCGGTGGGCTGGGCGAAGTATGCGGTTTCATGTGGGGCGGGCGAGATACTTCTGACGAGCATCGATAAGGACGGCACGAATTCCGGATACGACATTGAACTTCTGAAGAGAATTACGAAAGAAGTGAATGTCCCGGTAATCGCGAGCGGCGGAGCCGGAACGCTGGAACATTTCTATGAAGCAATTAAGAATGGGAATGCAGACGCCGTTCTCGCCGCGTCAGTGTTTCATTTCGGCAAATTTAAGATCAAACAAGTAAAGAACTACTTATCAGAAAAAGGTGTCGCGGTAAGATTATGAATAATATTGATGAAATTGTAGCTCAGTTGAAATTCGACGACAAGGGACTGCTCACCGCTGTCGCACAGGATCACAAGACGGGTGAAATCCTCATGTTGGCGCACATGAACGAGGAGAGTTTCCGGAAGACTATTGAGTCCGGCGAAGCTGTGTACTGGAGCAGGTCGAGAAAGAAGATCTGGCATAAAGGCGAGGAGTCGGGGAATGTCCAAAAGATAAAGGAACTCCTCGTAGACTGTGATGGAGACGCCGTCGTCATGAAAATAGAACAGGTTGGCGACGCCGCGTGTCACACGGGAAACCGTTCATGTTTTTTCCGCAGACTAGAAAACGGTACCCTTGTCGATGTCGGCGTCAAAATTTTTGACCCGGATAAAGTTTACAAAAAGAGTTGACGGAAGTTGTCAATGTTCACCGCATCATGTTTTGAATCTGCTGGAATTGAAATCGACGGTCTAATGTCATGAGAGTGATCGTAATCGGCGAACCCTGCGTCGACGTGATTCATAAGGCGGACGGCAAAGTTTATAACGAGCACGGCGGCATTTCATATTCCATCACGGCAAGCGGAATGCTTGAGGATGGAATCCAGACGGTCCCGATTATCGGCCTGAGCAGGGAAGACCGCCCGTACTTCGAGCGGCTTTTCGCGGAGCTTTCTAACGTGGATTACTCAGGCTTTTATGAAACCGAGGTTCCCGTTCGGAGGGTCGATATTTTCTACGAGGACGAAAACAACAGGTGGGAGTGCAGCACTCAGCCGATCGAGCCGACCCCCTTTGAAAAGATCGCCCCGTTCCTCCCAGCCGAAGGGATACACGTTAACCTGATCAGCGGCGATGACATAACGCTCAGCACTCTTGAAAAAGTCCGCGCTGCCGCACCGCTGGCACATATTCATCTCGACCTTCACAATATGGTTATGTCACGTATGCATGACGGCAAACGGGTGCGCGGAGCTCGGGAGGACTTTTTGGAGTGGTGCAATTACGCGGACACAGTTCAGCTGAACGAGGACGAAGCGCGGGTGATCGATTCGACAGAGCCGAGCAATTCTGCGCTGGCCGCGAAAATACTTGCCGGTCCAACTAAAGCCGTCGTGATTTCTTACGCCGAAAAGGGGCTTGCTCTTTTTGAAAAAGGTGCAGAAGGATTGGTTGAACATTTTTTTCCACCGAAAGTGACGGCAGTAGTCGACCCGACCGGAAGCGGTGACGTGTTTGGTGCGACTTTCCTTCACGCCATGCTTTACGGGAAGAGCTTTTCACAAGCTGCCGAATTCGGGATCGAGATGGCAGTTCGCAAAGTGGGCGCTGCTGGTCCGGGGGGACTCTTAAGAACCAAAAATTTGAGTGAACATGACTGAGAAAGTGCTGATAGCCGGAGCGCGTGGACTCCTCGGCCAGAAAATTGTGGAGATATTTAAGCGCGAGTCAGAATATGAGCTTCTTCCGTGTGAGCTTAATGCGGAGACTGAAGGATACATCGAGCTCGATATAACGGATCGCCAGAAAGTGATGGACACGGTAGGGAAGGAGCGCCCTGCCGTGATCGTCAATGCCGCCGCCTTCACGGACGTAGATCGGGCGGAGACCGAACGAGAGTTGGCATACAAAGTCAACGCGACCGCTGTGGCTCACCTTGCCGAAGCCGCGAAGATCTTCGGCGCGAAGCTTGTTCACATTTCGACCGATTATGTATTTAACGGCCAGAAAGGAAGCTACGCTGAGGATTCACTGCCGGACCCGATCGGCTATTACGGGAAATCTAAGCTCGCCGGTGAGAATCTCGCCAAGGCGCAGGTGGATAATCTGGTGATCCTTCGGACACAGGTGCTGTATGGTTTCGCGAAGGGGGTCAAGAGGAACTTCGTCATCTGGGTGTTGGAGAAGTTGGCTGCCGGTCAGGACTTTTCGGTGGTAACCGATCAGGTCGGAAATCCAACGATTGCCGATGAGCTCGCGTTTGCCGTACTGAAAGTAGTCAAGAAAAACGCGATCGGGATCTATCACGTCAGCGGTTTTGAAACGCTATCGCGATATGAGTTCGCGCGACAGATAGCCGAAGTCTTCGGCTTCAGTCCATCCATCATTTCAACAACGACCACAGATAGGCTGAACCAGAAGGCTAAGCGACCGATGAATTCAAGTTTCATCTGTCTTAAGGCACAGACTGAACTGGGAATTTCCATGCCTTCTGTGAAAGACTCTCTGTCGTTGATGAGACAGCAGATGAAACAGGCCGGAGTTAAATTTTAATAACGAAACCATAGTGAGATAAAATGCTTGACCTGAAATTCATACGAGAGAATCCGCAGACCGTGCGAGAAGCGATCGCGAAAAAGAGAGAGAAGGATCGCATTGATGAAATACTTCAGCTGGATGGCGAGCGACGCGAGCTTCTTCAGAAAGCGGAGGCGATTAAGAATGAGAGAAACAAGATCGCCGGTGAAGTGGCAAGGTTGAAACAACAGGGGAAGGACGCCGCCGACCTCATAGCCGAAGGGAAAGTGAAGGCCGATACCCTGAAGGCTCACGAAGATCAGCTAAGGGAAACGGAGACGAATCTGAACGAACTTCTCCTGTACGTCCCGAATGTCCCTCATTCGTCAGTTCCTGCCGGGATGAGTTCCGATGAGAACGTTGAGGCGCGCCGATGGGGCGAACTTCGGACGGCAAAGGATTTTGATTTCAAACTTATTGATCATTTGACTCTCGGTGAGAAGCTCGGCATCCTCGATTTTAGCCGGGGAAGCAAGATAACGGGGGCGGGATTTCCGGTATATGTCGGGAAAGGCGC
>JAJYRM010000082.1 GCA_021794075.1 Bacteroidota bacterium
AATATCGTGAAGCTCCCTCCGTCGTCCCACGCGAACGGTGCCACACCTTGCTGCTCAGCCTGATCAACAACGGTTCCGTATGCAAACATCCGAGGGTTATACGCGCAGGTGTTTTTGAAACCGTACTCGCCGAGTATTACCGGTATGCCGGTCTTCTTCGACCAGGCGGTCGCCTGACTCATCTCCGACCTTATCGTTGACAGAATATTAGTGTTTGAAATAGTACCTCCCTCAAGTCCAAAGGGCCAAGGGTCGTAGGAGTGATAGTAGGCGATTAGGTATTTATCCGAAGAATCGGGGATCTGTGCCGACACCATTTGTTGAACTCCCGAATACTTATATCCTGAGTATGATACGAGGCGCGTCGGGTTAGTTCTTCGAATTATCTTCAGCACTTGCGCGTTGAGCCTGTTCACGGCGGCCTCAGGGGCCGGGTTAGGTTCATTCAGGATTTCGAATATCAGACTGTCAGACTCATTCCGAAAATGGGTCGCGATCTGGCTCCAAATACTGTCAAAGCGAGCGATGGCCGAGTCGGCGTACGCCGTATCCGCCGGAGCAGTTATCGCGAGCGTATCCTTGAGCCATGCCTCATGATGGGCATTGATAATGACGAACAGCCCGTTGTCGAGCGCCCACGTTACGACCGAATCGACGCGTGCCATGAAGGCGCTATCGATAGTATATGGCGGTTCGTTCATCGTTCTATTGTCGTACCCCCATGTGATCGGTATCCTGACGGCGTTGAAGCCGGCTTTCTTCAAATCGGCAAAAAAGCTTTCCTGTATCGGCGGGTTGCCCCAGGACGTCCAGCCTTTGGGATACGCATCCAGCGAATTACCTATATTGATCCCCCTCGTCATTTCCTTGACAGCTTCCCTTGCCGTCAGTTGCGCCTTCGCGTTGATCGACATCGCAAAGAGGAGTAAGAATGAGACCAGTAGCCTTTTCGTCATGAATCACATCTTTCCCATTTATCCGAGAATCCGGAGAAAAGGTACCTATATCTGGATGAATTGGCAAACGACAAAGAACGCTTCACAAATGGAATTACAGGGAAAAGAGACGCGCCCTCTGTGGCCCGAATTGCCAAACCGGGTAAGAGATCCCACCTCTGCGCCTTAAAATAAATTAGAAGAGATCAGGAATGCCAGTAAGAATGAACTACTTGATTTCGTAGATCGCAGATGTAACCATTCCAGGCGTGATCAGCTCAGGAAGTATCACCGGCTTCGAGTCAGCGCCCGGAGGATATAGGACATACAGTGGCACACTCTCTCTTCCGAAAGCCGCGAGTGCTTTGGCAATGACCGGATCCTGGTTGGTCCAGTCAGCCATAACGGCAATCACACCCTTCTTCCTGAAAGCCTCCGCGACCTCCGGTGTGTTTAGAGCAACCCGTTGATTCACCTGGCAACTCAGACACCATGCCGCGGTGAAGTCTATGAACACCGGTTTGTCTTCTTTGCGAAGAGTCGCTACGAGTTCCGGACTGAAAGGCCTCCAATCAATACCTCCAGCGTTAGCTTCTGTCGACCCTGTCAATGGAGCTCTCGGAGAAATGTTCTGTAGCGAGAATGCCAATCCTCCGATGAGCGTAAGCAGGGCGAGCGCCTGCGCAATCCGTCTAGTCGACTTTGATTTGTAAAGCGTCCCCCACCTTCCGTAAATCCACGCGCCGAGCCCGACAATGAGTAGACTCACAAGCAGGAGCATAACCCCCTGAGCGCCAGCCTGCTGACTCAGGACCCATAGAAGCCATAGCACAGTCGCCATCAAAAGGAATCCCATGAATTGCTTCAGCGTCTCCATCCACGCCCCCGGTTTCGGCACGAATCGAAGAAGAGCAGGCGAACTCGTGAGAATCAGATATGGCGTGGCCATTCCAAGCCCGAGAAACGTAAAGATAAGTATTGACCAATACGCTGGCTGACTAAGCGCGAACCCGAGAGCGGAGCCCATGAACGGCGCCGTGCACGGGGTCGCTACGACCGTCGCCAGCACTCCGCTTATAAGCGATCCCCAGTAGCTCGACTTTCCCTGAACGTTCTGTCCGACCGTCGTTAAAGACACACCCATCTCAAAGACTCCGAACATGCTGAGTCCGAATAGGAAAAGGAATACGGAAAGTATAGTAACGAAACCTATCGACTGCAGCTGGAATCCCCAACCGAGCGACTGACCTCCGGCACGCAGCGCGAGGAGAAGCCCCGCTAGTATCCAGAACGAGGCTACAACTCCGATGGTAAATGCGGCGCCGTGCCGAAAGATCTTTTTCTTCTCCTCGCCCGCTTGCTTCACGAAGCCGAGTATTTTGAGAGAAAGCACTGGCAGGACACAAGGCATGAGGTTGAGGATGGCGCCACCTGCAAAAGCGAAAAGCAGCATCAAGAGGAGTTCGCCGGCGTCGGAGGATGATTGTACGATCGGCGTGCCGATCCGAGGGCCGCCCGAAAGCGTTGAAGTGAATGAGACCGCCCTTTCGGATCCGCTTCCGCGCCATCCGGTGTCGGAAACAAGGACGCCGCTCACGCTCTTCTGGCCATGGTAATTCGAAGTATCGAGAGGCATTGACAGGACATAGCCGCCGGTGGTCTTTGAAAGAATTTGCGCCGAATCGGGTTGGATGAAGAACGACGATTGGTCAGGAAAGAAAGTGACGTGCTTGATTTCACCCTTATACCAATCGGGTCTGAGAGCTCTGATCTGTAGCACTCCCTTGTGGACAGTCGCGTCGAATTTCCAACCTGAATCATCGACGGGGAGCATGGCACGGGCTTGGGATATCAATTTCGAACCGAGCGCGTTAGGCTCCGCGGTTCCGCTCCCCACTTTCATATCTGCGGACACACTCACGTGTCCCGGCATACAAACGTCCTTGCAAACAAGCCAGCCAACTTCCGCATTCAGTACAGCAGTTGATCCCTCCTTGATGTCGCTCGGCGGCGTAATTCTGGTCAGGAGATAAGTAGTTCCCTCGTAGCCATAGTTGACCAGACCCTCGAACTCAAATTTCTCGGGATACGGCCATTGAAGCGGGCCCGCCGAATATCCATCGGGGAGTTTCCAGGCGACCGATGTCGCGTAACCGGAATTGCCCGGGTTCTTCCAGTAGATGTGCCAGCCTGGCGTAACCTCAAGGCGGACGGCCACCCAGAAGGATTTGCCGGGTTGTATTGTGGTCACACCCGGAATCAGATCAACCTTGACGTGATTTTCGTTAAGCCCAAACGCGAAGGAGTTCCCGTTGAGAAGGAGAAGCAAGATCAGATATTTCAATAGACTTTTCACAACCGATCCCGATTTTATTTTCATGAAAGTGTCTTTACAAATCAGCCCTGGAAATTAGATGCCGAACAACCTTCCGCGATGCAATTTTGTCGCCTGACATTTTTTTGTGTCATCCCACGAAATCCTCAAAGACAATATGCTCATAGTTATCTGAAAGGCAAAACATCGTTTTCAAATCTCAAAGACATTAACGCATCCCGAAGTTCTCAGGTTCTTTAACAAATTCCTGATAGGCGCGGATGAATTCGAGATCGGAATAACCTGAAAACAAAATCCCACGCTATTCTCGGGAGGAAACGCTCGTGCTGAGATCCGAAAATGGAATCAGTGTTGCCGCCCGGCGTGTATCGCCGATGTTCTTTCAAGAGGTCTCGCGTGCGATTAAAGAATCTCTCCAAGCAGGGTAAGAAAAACACGCAGCCGCAACGCTAAACATCTGATGCCACAATATATCACATTGACAGCATGCAGATAATATTAGATAGCCGTTATAGGGGTCCTATTATCTGCTTAAAGCCATAAACAGCCTTTTTATAGGCTGTAACTCTGCTATTGACATCAGCACCTTTCTTACTTATTTTGTTTAGTATTTTTAGTGAGGTATAGAAATGGAGTTTAGTTCGTTGAGTGATTCGGCCGTTCTCGCGGAGTTGGGTGAGAGGATCAGGCGGGAGAGGCTCAACCAGAATCGAACACAGGCAGAGCTGGCTGCCGACGCACGAGTCGGATTGAACGTGATCAAGAGGTTGGAAACTGGCGACGGATGCACAGTGTCGAGCCTGATTCGTATCGCACGCGCGCTTGGAAAGATTGACGCGCTGGATACTCTCTTCCCCGAGCCTGGAGTAAGTCCGCTGCAACTCGCTCGCCTCGCAGGTCGAAGACGCAAGCAAGCTTCGGGCGGTCGCGGAAGACGGAAAGGAAGCGGAAATGGCTAAGACCTCTCGGCCGGCGGCAGCTAACGTGTTCCTATGGGGAAAGAAAGTGGGAGCAGTCGCGTGGAACCCCGCCCGGCAGATTGCCGAATTTGAGTACGCCCCATCCTTCATCGAGAGCGGTTACAATGTATCTCCTCTGACTCTTCCGCTGCGTAGAGGAATATTCTCTTTTCCAGGACTGAATCCCGATACATTCCGCGGTTTACCAGGCCTGCTGGCCGATTCCCTTCCCGATAGATTCGGTAACGCTCTGATCGACATATGGCTCGCGCGTCAGGGCCGCTTTCCTGATGACTTCAGTCCGGTCGAGAGGCTCTGTTACATCGGATCGAGAGGTATGGGAGCTTTAGAGTTCAAGCCGGCGCTCGTCCGACAGGCGACGAAGTCCGCTCCCGTCGATGTTGCCGAGCTCACTAACCTTGCAAACAGGGTGTTGAACGACAGGAAGGCGCTCGAATTGCATCTCGACAAGGACGAGGAGCAGGCGTTGAACACTATACTGAGAGTTGGAACGTCGGCGGGAGGCGCCCGCGCTAAAGCGTTGATAGCATGGAACCCCGCGACCAGCGAAGTCAGGTCGGGTCAGGTCCCTTCTCCTCCAGGCTTCGAACAGTGGCTGCTCAAATTTGACGGAGTGAGCGATAAGATGCTCGGTGACCCGCAGGGCTACGGACGCATCGAGTACGCCTATCACCTCATGGCGCTCGACGCAGGCCTCGCGATGATGGAGTCCCGGCTTCTCGAAGAAGGAGGCCGTGCCCACTTCATGACGAAGCGGTTCGACCGAAAGCCTGACGGAACCAAGCTCCACATGCAGTCGCTCTGCGGACTCGCACACTACGACTACAATACAGCCGGCGCGTACGGCTACGAGCAGGTGTTCGCGATCATACAAAAGCTTCAACTCGGCTACCCTATACTCGATGAAATGTTCAGGCGAATGACGTTCAACGTGGTAGCAAGAAATCAGGATGACCATACCAGAAACATAGCTTTCCTGATGGATACCGTCGGGAAATGGAGCCTCGCCCCTGCATTCGATTTGACATGGGCATACAACCGCAACAGCCGCTGGACCAATCTCCACCAGATGAGCATAAACGGTAAACGAGATGCCATAGATCGGGCGGACATCATGTCGGTGGCCAGACAGTATGGAATAAGAAAAGCCGGAGAAATAATCGACAAGGTCGTTTCGACGGTGAAGCGTTGGCCGGAATACGCGGCGCGCGCGCGGGTTGAGGATGACAGGATAACGTACATTTCAGCGACGCACAGGACTTCCTTCTAAGTTTCTTAAGCCACACGCTTCCAGGGCTTGAAGATGTATCATGCCGGGGTACGCTGCGCAAGCATACCCCGCTCACCGCGCCTCCAACGACAACGATTACGGATAGAGGTTAAACCCGATCCACCACTGGAAATTATTAATGGATATGCTTGAGATAGCGGATCTGATGCTCGGCGAAAGCAGGAGTCTTACGTTGAATTTGTTCACCGGCGACACAGTCAGCCCCGCGAGAAAGGTCGTGCTCACGTCGCTGATGTTCTGGTCAGGGGCGGCATAAAGCTCACCATAATTTGATTTGTTCCTCGGACCTCCCGCGCTGCTGTTTCCGACATCGCTGTAATATATCACCAGAGTCTTGTCAGTCATCTTCCACTCGGACATTTGCCTGTCAAGCCCGAGCAAAAGCGACACTTTGTCGGAAAATCGGTGAGTGAAAATTACGGGGATATCCAGCGCCCACTTGTTCGCCACAAAACTCCAATTTACATCCTTCACCTGGTTCGTCGTATCGTAATAGAGATGATCATATGTGTTACTCGTGTAAACGCTATATGAGTGCCCATCCACGGTAGTCGGCTCAGCTGTGTTAGTCTTCCGGTTCAGGACACTAACCACCCCGCCAATCGTGAGCTCTGAGTTATCACCAAACTTCCAACTCATCGAGAGAAGGATCCTGTTGGCAAACTGTTTCAGTTTACCTCCGCCGCCACTCTTGGAAAGGAAAGCTGAGTTCGACATGCTGTAAGAGTAATTTGTGTCGTAGGAATAGGAGTAAGTATAATATGACGTGTCGATGACATTTGAATTCAATCCAATGTCTACATCTTCTCCGTCATACTGGTACACAAATGTCAAGGTTTGTCGGTCGTTGAGCCGTGAGATTACGTTTAAGCCTCCGTAATAGGTTTTCCCACTATGGTTCCAGTATTCGGTTGTCTTGCCCGACGATGTCGATAGGTTGTCCGTCCCATAGTTGTAATACGAAGTGTCCCTGTCCATAAGACTTTGCGTTGCCCTTCCCCAAAGGTAACCTCCGGTAACACCGATAGTCGTCTCACTGTTCAATCCATATTGGATTCCCCCCGACATGTCCCAGTGATTGTAGCTTTGTTCCCTACTTTCCATGTTGTAATACAATGAGGTTCCTGAGCCGTAATAATAATTTCCCCAATAGTTCTGGTTACCGTAGGATCCGTTTCCGTCGAATAGTACCCTGCCGACCCGCACCCCCAGTTTCAGGTCAGGATCGATCTCATACCCGGCGTAAACTGAGAACAGGCTCCCTGTGTGGTTCATCTCATCTTCACCGGAAGAGACCGTTGTTATCGGAATGGCTGAGCTGCTCGCGATAGAATTTCCCATGTAATCATATCCGAGGTTTGACTGATAAATGTCAAAAGGTATCGTGTAATATTTGGTGTCCTGCATGATCCCCTGGTAGGTGATACCCAAATGCAGTCCGGGCAGCGTGGAGGAAGCGGGCTCCGTCAAGAATGCGGCGGAGATGATCGGCTCGATGATGGGTCGCGAATTTACCAAATAGTAGGGATATACGATATGCGGCGCGTAAATCGCCACACTGTTCGAGTACATGGTATAGATGTACGGCTGGTAAAGGGTCGCGGTCTGCCGATAGTTGCGGAAGTCGAGATAGAGATGATTCGTGAAAGAGCTGTCGGAATTGAACCATGCCGGGTTGATCTGCAGATTCAGGAAAGGATCGTCTATCAAACCAGGCGTCGCCCGTGTAAATGTTCCTATGCCGTATGGGTTGATAAAACTCGGCTGGAAGAAGAGATCGTTTTGCTCAAATGACTGTTCGAGAGATCTCTGGCCATAGTATTGCGCGAGACACTCGCTTACAAAAAGCGAGGAAAAGCAAATGAAGGAGAATAGTGCTTGTTTCATTTCATCCTCCTTGAAGCTTGTCCAACGATCTTGCTATTCTGGAACTGAATCAGGCACCCGCCATTGTGCCCCCTGCAGCTGAAATATACTATCCGCTAATTGAATATTCGAACTACTTAACGAGTGTCTTTATATCACTGATTATGTCCGCAAAATTGAGTTTGCTCCCGACATAGAGTCCCCGGATTCTCCCTTTCCCGTCTACGAGGGCACATTCGTCGGGATGATGGACAAAGTAAACGAGCTTCCCCTTCACAAAAGAAGAGTCGACAAAGTTGTACTTAATCTTCACACGGTCAAGGACAGAGTCGATGTTCGTCTTCGATCCCGTGAGAAAGTCCCAATCCGAAAGATTGATTCCTCGGCTCATGGCGTACTTCTTCAAAACCGGAGGCGTATCGCGGTCAGGATCGTAAGTTAGCGATACAAACTTCACCCCTTTGATCTGAAGGTCTGCCAGCGAATCTTGAAGTCGATGTAAATTCTGTGTGGTCATCGGACAAACATACGGACAGTGCGTATAGATGAACGACATCACGAATATGCTTCCGGCATACCTCTGAGGGAAATCTACTTTAGCGCTGTCTTCATTGACGAACGTCGTGTGAAGGCCCTGAAAGCTGTATATTACCGGAAGTTTTTTCACTCGATTAGAACAGGCAGAAAGGGAAAACGATAGCGCCACAAGAATCGTAGGCACAAGTATAAGTCTGGTTACAACTAAAGTGGAAACGTTTTTACGCGACACGCTTACTAATTTTGGCAACAGGCCGGATAGATTTCTCATTGTGATATGCTTACACTATTTGAATTGGAATTAGTTATAATACGGCTCGACGGCCAAGGGTCATCGGCCGCACATAAAATTCAACAAAGTGAAGCTTATATAGTTCCTATGAACGATGAGGAATCAGAACATTAGATCATAAGAGAGTCTAAAGCCGCGTCCGGGCATCGGTATGAAATCCTTGATGACCGATAGATTGTCGCGGTAGACCTGGTTCAAGAGGTTGTCGCAGCTGAGGCTTATGTTGTTCACAAGGCCGCCCGAGACAAGTCTAACGCCGAAACTAATGTTCACGATTCCATAACCCGCGGTATAAGTGTCACCCTGTCCGAGTCTGGTTTGTGCGGCGGCAAGTCGCCACTCGATGATGCCGGTGTATGTATTATCCTGGTAAGTCATCCTGAGAAAGCCGTGAAGCGGCGGGATGAAAGGCAATGGAACGTGGTTCTTCGTATCTTCCGCATTTACGTAGCTCGCGCTTGCCTCCAGAGCGATATTTGTCAGAGGTTCGACCGTCGCCGATGCCTCATAACCGTAAAGCCGCGCGTTAGTCGCGGAGAACTGTCTGACGGGAAGGTTCTGAATCGTATCTCCTGTCAGGTAAGCATAGATGTAGTTGTTGATGTAATTGATGAACGGCGTCACTTCAATCGAGAAGTCCCTGTAGCGGGCTTTCAGTGAGGCGTTCAATTCTACGGCAGTCTCCGGGGTAAGGCTCGCGTCTCCTATCGAGTAAGAGTTGCTTGCCGCGTCCGACCCCTGTGCGAATAGCTCCTGTACGGTCGGTGCTCGAAATGATCTTCCGATACTGAACGCCCCAACGATATGTCTCGACAAATTCTGGACCGCACCGAGCGAAGCGGTCAGCGCGTTGTGAGTCCTGGAGATGTCGAGCGTCTGGAAGATAGTGTCCAGCGACGCTGCGTAAGGCTGCGTGTGAATATTATTGAAATCGTATCTGACAGCCCCTTCGAACCTCGTGTCCGCGCCGAGAAGGTACTCCTCGTATATGTACGCGGCGAAGTCCGAAGTTGTGGAATTCGGGCCGAGGGGCTGCTGTCCCTCGATCTTGAGGTTGTCGATCTCAGTCCAGAGTCCGACCGTTCCACGGAACGGACCAAATTGCTGGTGCATCAACTGGAGTGAAGCGTTGAACGTTTCCTTGTTGAAGAAATTGGCCTGGGGATTGGAGACCCCCGTCGAGTCTTGTGCCGTCGGATACTCCGCGTGTTGGTAATTGACTATATCCGCATTCAGCCTTACCTGTTTGAGGAGCGAACCTTCAACCGCCCATAGCCCGCGCATCTCGTACATATTTTGCTGCTGCGTGATCAGCGACGTTGTCGGCGGGTCGATTTGCCAATCTGAATTCGGAGGAGTTCCTGGAATTCCGTATGTCATTTGAAAGTGCTTGTAGCCGACGCCGATCATCCCGAAGTCTCCGGTGTAAGAATAGCCGAGTCCTTCCTGCTGATTGCGGTAGAAGGACTGTGGTATTTCATTCAAATTAAAACTGCGGAGCCCATCGAAGTAACTTCCCTGCGGTATCTGCGTGTCCTGCGCGTGCGATCCGCCGAGCGAGACGCTCAGCGCGTTCCCGCTGTTGCTGTAAACGCCGTTGAAGTAACCCGAATAAAGGTCGCTCACGCTATTCCCTACAAGCGACAGGGTGCCCGAGAATGGCTTGTTCGAAGGAGTCGGGACAGTATTCGTAATAATATTGATGAGCCCGCCGATCGCGTTCGGACCGTACATTACGCTCGCCGGGCCTCTCACGACATCGACCCGCGAAATACTCAACGGGAATATCGGGATAGCGTGCGCTGGATCGTAGGTGGAAACATCTCCCATACGAAGACCGTCCTGAAGCACGAGGACCTCATTGTCACCAAGACCTCTTATCATCGGCCTCTCCGGGGCCGCCCCGTTGTATCGGACACTCACGCCAGGCATATCGGAAATCTCCTGGGAAAAGTTTTGTCCCGGTGCCATCTGAAGCTGAGTCCTCGACATCGATTCGGCGGGCTGCGCCAGTTCGTTCGCGGGGCGCGCATAAGGCGACGCGGATACGACCACCTCCTCCGATTGGATTGCCGTCTGCCTCAGTGAAAAAGAGAGTTCAACTTTGTCATTCTTCACCTTCGCGGCTTTCGTGTCGGACGAATATCCGATGCAGCGCACAAAAATCTTGTATATCCCCGCGGGCACGTCGGGGAAAAAGAAATCTCCCGTGCTACCTGTTGATGTGGCACGATCTAATCCGAGAAGCCTGACGGTTGCCCCGACAACCGGCTTGCCATGGCTGAGCACTGTCCCGCTTATAGATCCTCCGGAGCCGGCCGCGGTAGTCACGGGCTGGGAAACGCCGGCAGTTGCAATTACTAGAAGAAGTGAACATGAAAGCAGAAATGAGAAAACATGGTATGTCACGAATCGCATACTCTCTCCAGTGTTAAAAGGAATACTCTAAGGAATACTCTAAGGTCAAGCCTAAATGTCATTCTGGGAGCAAGAACAGTTCTATAGACGAGTAGGGAGGCAGGAGAGTTCCGCCTTGTCCGTGGTGAATGCCAAAGACAGAAGCGGCGGATCGGTTCACGATCCGCCGCGGGTTTATTTACCTAAATTTACAGAAAGGCTTACTGCGCTTCAGGATTGTCCTGAGCCTTTCCTTCGGCCGATGAAGGCTCGGAGGACTCGACAGCTTCCTTCTGGTCTTTGGGCTTGCGCTCGCCGGCGCGCGGCTTGCGCTCGCGCTTCTCGTTCGGGTCTATGCTGTGAGCGGTTAGGAATTCGTGATAAAGCGCCTGGTCCTTGTCCTTGAAGTACTCGGCCACGCTGAGGACGATTCGCTTGCCATCCTTGTCGAACTCGATAACCTTCAGATTCAGCACTTCGCCTGCCGGGAAATGCGCAGAGAAATTCTTGAGGTTCGCGGGAGACATGTGTGAATGAGGCACAAATCCGTCGACCTCGCCTGGGAGTTCCACGATTGCGCCCTTCTCGATGTGGCGGACAATCTTCCCTTCGACTTCGTTGCCGACCTTGAACTGTTCCTCGAACCTGTCCCACGGATTGTCAAGAGCCTGCTTGTGTCCGAGAGAGATCCTTCTCTGTTCCTTATCCACTGCGAGCACTACGACTTCGATCTCGTCGCCGCGCTTCACAAGCTCTCCGGGGTGCCTGACCTTCTTTGTCCACGACAGATCGGAGATGTGAATGAGGCCGTCGACTCCCGACTCGAGCTCGACAAAGACGCCGAAGTTAGTCAGGTTTCTGACGATACCCTTGTGCTTCGAATCCACGGGGTATTTTTCGATCAGCTGTTCCCAGGGATCCGGTTCCAGCTGCTTCAAGCCTAGAGAGAGCTTCTTGTTGTCTTTGTCAAGGCTGAGGATCACGGCTTCAACGGTCTGCCCCATGGAGACCTTCTGCGAAGGATGCTTCACGTGTTCCGTCCAGCTCATCTCCGAAATGTGTATCAGACCTTCGATGCCTTTTTCGATTTCCACAAACGCGCCGTATTCGGTAAGCGATACGACCTTTCCGCTGACCTTCTGACCAACCTGATATTTGTCTTCGATGCTCTTCCACGGCTCAGGCTGGAGCGCCTTCATGGATAGAGAAATTCGTTTCTTCTCCTCGTCGAAATCAGTGACCACGACCTGAATCTTCTGGTCAAGCTTGACAATTTCTGAGGGGTGATTGACTCTGCCCCAGGAGAGATCCGTAATGTGGATGAGACCGTCCACACCGCCGAGATCCACGAACACACCGAATTCGGTAATCGCTTTGACGGTTCCTTCGAGTATCAGACCCTTTTCAAGTTTCGAGAGTATCTTCTTCCTCTGTTCCTCGAGTTCAGCTTCGAGCAGCGCCTTGTGGCTGACGACTACGTTCTCCGCGGCTTCATTGATCTTCACTACCCTGAAATCCATGGTTCTTCCGACATAGGCGTCGAAATCGCGAACCGGCCTAACGTCGACCTGGGATCCCGGCAGGAATGCTTCCAGCCCCATAAGGTTAACCATGAGTCCGCCCTTGACTCGGCGCAAGACCGTTCCCTGGAGCACGGATTGATTGTCGTGCGCGCCGACGATGCGATCCCAGATTCTTATGAAATCCGCGCGCCGTCTTGAGAGTACTATCTGCCCATCCTGGTCTTCAACGCTGTCGAGAAATACTTCTACCTCATCTCCAGCTTTCAGTTCATTAAGATTGGGGAACTCGATCTTCGGCACCAGTCCGGATGATTTGAACCCGATGTCGACGATTACGTCGTTTTCCGTAAGCCCGATTATTCTCCCTTTGACGATCTCGCCTGCGTCGAACTGCTTGAGGCTCTTGTCGTAAAGGTCGACCATCTCTTTCAGTTCCGATTCGCTGTACGGCGAATCTTCACCGGCGAGGAGTTTCACTTTGCTCGGTTGTTTCTTCTTCGGCGTTGCCTCTTCCACGTTCTGTCCATTCGATCCGGTTGCCATTTCCATCGTGTCTGCGGCCTTTTCTACTTCCGCCATTAAGTCTCTCCTTATTCAGCCGCCGGCATACTGCCAACGGCCATGTTGTGTTGATCACCTCGCGCCAGACCCAAGCCGCCGTAAAGTCCAATGCGAAGTGTGCTTGTTTTGTTTGACATTAGTTTGATTGTGCGGCTTTCTGTAACACTTCATTGCCGATCTTTTCTATCGCGGCGCCGACTTTATCCATGAGCCACTGCGGCGTCGAGGTCGCCCCGGTTACTCCGACGCTTTCCGCGCCTTCAAACCATTGCGACTGAATCTCGCTCTCGTTCTCCACGAAATACGACGAGCGATTCTCTTCCCTGCATATCTCAAATAACACCTTACCGTTAGAACTTGTCCTCCCTGCGACAAACACGATCACGCTGTTCTGAGCGGCAAACTCTCTGAGCTTCTTGTCCCTTCCCGACACTTGTCCGCAGATCGTGTCTTTCGCGAGGAATGTCTTCGCGATCTCTTCCATCGTGCCTACGACGAGATCCTTTACCTTGTTGGACAGCGCCTCTTTGATCGCGTAAAAGGTCGGCTTGTCCATGGTCGTCTGGGAGAAGAGCACCGTCTTGCGGGTGAAATCCACCTTGTTCAACGCTTCTTCAACCGACTTCACGACCACCGCTTCATCGTTGCAAACGCCGCGTAGGCCGATCACCTCGGCATGATCTTTCTTCCCGAAGATTACCACCTGGTAACCGTCGTCGTAAAATTTCTTGATGCGCTCCTGGAGTTTCGTAACCACGGGACACGTGGCGTCAACTACCTCCAAATTATATTTATTGGCAATCTCGTAGGTGGAAGGGGGCTCGCCGTGCGCCCTAATGAGTACCTTCGCGTCTTTTATGTTTTCAAGATCCTTGTGGGAAATCGTTTTCAGCCCTTTTTCGGCGAGCCGGTCGATTTCCTGCGGATTATGAATTATGTCGCCGAGCGAATAAAGTTTCCCTGATTTGCCGAGTTCTTCTTCGGCAAAATCGATCGCTCTGACCACACCCCAGCAGAAGCCGCTATTCTTATCTATGTTCACTTTCATTTTCTCTGCATCTCCTCTTTTCCAACGGACCCTTCGGATCCAACGTTAATATCCCGCGCATAATTCAAAACAATCTCGACCTGTTCTTCTATGGTCAACTTCGTTGTATCCAGCTCGATCGCGTCATCCGCTTTCTTAAGCGGGCTGTTGTCCCGAGTGGAGTCTTTGCGATCCCTTTCCTTGAGCTCCTTCACAACCTGGTGAATCGGCAGCTCAACACCGTTGTCTGAGAGTTCTTCCTGCCTGCGCTTGGCGCGCTCCATGATGTCGGCAATCATGTAAAACTTCAACTCCGCATCGGGGAACACGACGGTTCCGATGTCCCGGCCATCCATTACGCACCCTTTGCCTGCGCCGATGGCCCGCTGCTTCGCGACCATAATTTCACGCACGTCCGGATAAGAACTGATTAGACTCACGTTACCGTTCACATCCTCCGACCTGATCGCGTCCGTAACGTCAGCTCCGTCCAGCATGACCCTCAGATCGCTCCCCTCGACAAAAGAAATCTCCGTCTTCTTCGCGAGTTCGGTAACTCCCTGCTCATTCGCGGGATCAACTTTCGATGTAAGGACCTTGAGAGTCATTGCGCGGTACATCGCCCCCGTGTCTATATACACGTACCCAAGTCTCCGCGCCACGAGTTTGGCTGTCGTGCTCTTTCCGGAGCCTGCGGGGCCGTCAATTGCAATGAGTATCTTTCTCACACCTTTCCTTTTTGGTCCTTTTCCCGGGCATATGACTGCGACCGGGGCTTTAAATTTAGGTTTTTGGGGTTAAACAAGCAATGTACCACGGGGTTGCGGCCCGTTTTCCCATGTCTGTTGAAGCGAAAGAGGACAGGAAGGCACTAAAAGGATGAGAAGCAGTTTCCCCCGTAATTGGGGTAGAATCTAAGCCCAGAGAGGTGGAAAAATACCGGGATTTCTGACAAAACGCGGCCAATGACCGGTTTTACTACGACTTCAGAATTCAGCCTTTACGGATTGCCCAGCGTAGAAGTTGATTGAGAGTCGGTCGTTTGCCATACACGAGAATTCCTATCTTGAAAATCCTCCCCGCGGCGATCATGCAAATGTACGTCGAGACAAGGAGTATGCTCGAACCTGCAACCAGCTCCCATAGGTCAGGCGTTTGTATAGGAATGCGGAAGGCCATCATGGTCGGGGTGAGTAAAGGTATCAGAGATAGGATTTTTATGTATGGTGCGCTTGGATTCTGGGCGACCATCATCGCGAGAACTATGGGAAGAAACAGGAGCATCGTCACGTAAGTAGTCGCCTGCTGAGCTTCCTGCTCAGTGGTCACCGGCGCGCCGGCCATCACGAAAATGGATGAATAGAAGAGAAAGCCAAGTATGAAAAAGACCCCCTCCCACCAGATGCTTCCCGGGATGGTAACGTACGCGGCGATTTGCCCCGCGAACGCCAGCGCGATGGCGGCCCAAACCGCAAGCTGCGTTAGCCCGAGCAAGCTCAAGCCGAGAATTTTGCCGGTCATAATTTCATCGGCGGTAGTGGATGAAAGCAGCACCTCGACTATCCTGTTAGATTTCTCCTCCACCACGCTTCTCACGAGCAGCTGGCCTGAGGTTACTACGAACATTGCCAGTATGATTATGAAAAAATATCCAAGGACAAGACCCGACCCTACTTCCGTTTTTTCCTCTCTTCCCTCCTTAGACAGCTTGACAGTCTCCATCTCAAGTGGCTTCGTGACCTGACTTACGATCCCCGGGTTGACGCCGCTCCGCTCCAGCTCGCTGGTCATGAGCATGTCCTTAAGAACCGACTGAAACCTGGATATGTCTTTGAAGTTGGAGACATTCTCAGACACGAACTGAAACTTGCGCGACGTAAAAAGACTTGAGTCAACAACCAGATATGATGAAATGGCATTATGCAGTACCATCTTATTCGCCTTCGCACGCGCATTATCTCCCGGATTAATAATGACGACGCGATAGTTTGGCCGGCCGTCAGGGAGCTTGTACTTCTCCAGAAGAGCGGCATTAAGGCCGGGAGCTATTTCGCCGGTGTTGTCTATGATTCCGATATTAATGGTAGTCGAACCCGGCTTGTTTACTAATAAAGAAGGCACCACAGCCATCACCAGGATAAATATCGGCATGACCACCAGTGAAATAATAAACGCCTTGGTTTTGACCTTCTCGATAAATTCCCAGCGAGCTACGATGAGCGTCTTCTTAAGCGACATCTTCGCCTCCGGATTTATCAGAGTTCACCGCATCAATGAATATCGAATTAAGCGAAGCCTCTTCGACGGAGAATTTGGTTACGTCCACCAGATCAAATGCCCTCCTGAGGAACTCATTGCGACTGATCCCATCTTTTATTCTGATTTCGGCGTAATTCTCGTAGAGGTCCATAGAGGCAATGTCCGTCAAATCCTTGAGTTTGGTCGAGTCGCCCTCGAATTCCATATGTATCGAGTCGCTGCCATAGCTCCGCTTAATCTCGCCGAGTCCACCGTATAACACAACCCGACCTTTGTTTATGAGGCAGATGTCGTCACACAACTTCTCGGCTTGCTCCATCTGATGAGTGGAGAAAATAATCGTCTTCCCATTGCTCTTCATTTCACGGATAAGATCCTTCATGACGATCTGGTTGACAGGATCGAGCCCCGAGAATGGTTCGTCTAAAATGAGAAGTTCGGGTTCATGAAGAAGACAGGAGATGAATTGGATTTTCTGCTGCATCCCCTTGGAAAGTTCATCCACCTTGTGATCGGCAACTCCTGAGAGCTCGAGTCTTTGGAGCCAGCGCGTTGCCCTCTTCCTCGCTTCGACAGGAGGAACATTCCTCAACCCACCGAAGTATACGAGTACATCGATCACCTTACTCTTCCGATACAGGCCTCTCTCTTCAGGGAGATAAGCAAGCTTATCCTTCATTTCGACTGACAGTTCTTTCCCTCCGAATCGGACCGTCCCAGAGTCGGGTTCAATTATTCCGAGCGAAATCCTGATCGTGGTCGTTTTGCCCGCCCCGTTCGGTCCCAGGAGACCGAATATTTCCCCGGGCTTCACATCGAACGAGACCCCCTCGAGCGCTTTCGTGGAGCCGTAGGATTTTCTCAGCTCATTGACAGACAGCATTAGTCCTCCGGTCGTGTGGAATTAACGATGTTACTTCGTCACTTTCTTCCTACGGCGTGTTTCTGTATATCATCCTTGGGAATGGTATTGTCTCCCTGACATGATCGAGGCCGCAGATCCACGCGACCGTCCTTTCGATCCCCAATCCGAAACCTGAGTGCGGCACCGATCCATACTTTCTCAGATCGAGGTACCACTCGAATGGCTCCTTCGGCAAATTGAACTCCGCCAATCTCTTGACCAGTGTTTCGTAATCGTCCTCGCGCTGACTCCCTCCGATAATTTCGCCGTAACCCTCCGGTGCGAGCACGTCAACTGATAACGTCAGATCAGGTCTTTGCGGATCTCGTTTCATATAGAATGCCTTGCAGGCGGCCGGGTAATGATGTACCATGACCGGCCTGTCGTACTGCTGGGAAATGATTGTCTCGTCCGTGCCTCCAAGATCATTCCCATACTCGAAACTGACGCCGTTCTTCTTCAGAATCTCAACCGCCTCGTCATAGTGAAGACGCGGAAACGGCCTTTTCACAGGCTGGAGCTTCGTGACATCTCTTTCAAGCAACTTTAATTCGTCCGGAGAATTCCTGAGGACAGTCTGAACCACGTGTTCGATGAATTCCTCCGCCAGATCCATATCGTCGTACAGGTCCGCCCAAGCGACCTCAGGCTCGACCATCCAGAATTCAGTGAGATGCCTTCTGGTCTTCGATTTCTCCGCCCTGAACGTGGGTCCAAAGCAATACACTTTCCCAAAAGCCATTGCCGAGGCCTCCGCGTACAACTGACCACTTTGCGTAAGGTAAGCTTTACCAAGATCGAAGTATTCCGTCTCAAAGAGTGTGCTTGTTCCCTCGACTGAGGCAGGCGTCAGTATAGGAGAGTCCACAAGCGTGAACCCCTTGTTGTCAAAAAATTCCCGAACCGCCCTTATGATCTGGTGTCGAATCCTGAGTATGGCGTGCTGTCTCGAAGACCTAAGCCAAAGATGCCTGTGATCCATTAGGAACTCTGTTCCGTGCTCCTTGGGAGTTATCGGATATTCGTTGGCTATGCGAACTGTTTTCATGTCTTCGACCTGGAGCTCATATCCGCCCGGTGCCCTGTCGTCTTTGTGAACCTTGCCGGTTACGATAACGGAGCTCTCCTGCGTCAACAGGTCAAACGTCCCGAATACTTCTGGAGTCAGCTGACTTTTCACTGCCACGCACTGTGCTATACCCGAGCCGTCTCTTACAAGAATGAAATGTATCTTCCCGCTTGATCTCTTGTTATAGACCCAACCGCGGATCGTCACGCTCTTGTCGTCAAAATTTGATAGATGATCGATGCTGGTTACAGGATTGCTGTTTGCCGGATCTTCTGACATCTGCTGCTCCACTATTATTTTCAAGTTGATGAATCAATATAAGGCGCGCCTTTTACGCGTTCAATCTCACAACCCTAAGAGGCGCTCCACGATCCTTCGATTCAACTTTCATGAACGATTTCTCTGAATTAAATTAGAAGCCAGAAAGGGACTGCACAACATGAAAGCACTAGTCACAGGTTCAACCGGGTTCATCGGGAGCCATCTGGTCGAAAGACTTCTCGCCCACGATTACAAAGTATCATGCCTCATTAGGAAATCGACAAAGCTCGAGTACATTGACAAACTCCCTGTCGAACTCGTCCGGGCTGATTACAGCGATATCGACTCGCTACGTCCCGCGGTTGAAAACGTAGATTACGTATTTCACGTCGGAGGCGTGACGAAGGCGAAGGACAAGCGCGCCTATTTCGCCGGCAACCATGAAACCACGAGAAACCTCCTATCGGCGGTTAACAAGTTTAATCCCGGATTGAGAAGGTTTACACTCGCAAGCAGCCTGACCGCGGTAGGGCCGGGCGAAGGATTGGAACCGGTGGATGAAACGACTCCATACCATCCGATCACGACCTACGGAAGAAGCAAGATGGAAGCTGAGAAGGAGTGCCTTGCAAACATGGCTTCACTTCCAATAACAATAGTCAGGCCGCCGGCCGTTTATGGTCCACGTGACCGCGATATCTTCGCGTTCTTCAACTCCGTGAAAAAGCACATCATTCCGTTGTCTGGATTCGGACGCAAGGTCCTGAGCTTCGTCCACGCTTATGATCTCGTCGACGGGATAATCGCGGCAGCGGAACATCCCGGCGCGGCTGGACAAGTATACTTCATAGCGAACGAAGATGCTTATGATTGGGAAATGTTAGGAGACTATGCGAAGAAAAGCCTGAACACTTGGGCCATCAGGGCGAGGGTGCCGCACGCGATTCTATATACAATCGCGGGCATCGGCGAGTTCGCGGCCGGAATGCAGGGTAAGCCGGCTTTGGTTAACATTGAGAAAGCTCGTGACGGAGTTCAGAAAAACTGGCTCTGCAGCCCTAAGAAAGCATTTACTGAGCTCGCATTCAGGACAAAGCTCTCACTTGAAGAAGGAGTGGCAATTACAGTCGACTGGTACAAGAAAAACGGTTGGATGAAGTAAGGGTCAGCCCACCCCTAGAACGTTCCCGCACCTTGACCTCTTACCGTCGCACATCGCGATTTCACCCCTTCACATTGAACTTTCACCCGCCCGCAATGACCTCTCACCGTCGCACATCGCGATTTCACCTCCCCGCATTGAACTTTCACCCACCCGCAATGACCTCTCACCGTCGCACATCGCGATTTCACCTCCCCGCATTGAACTTTCACCCACCCGCAATGACCTCCCACCGTCGCACATCGCGATTTCACCTCCCCGCATTGAACTTTCACCCGCCCGCAATGACCTCTCACCGTCGCACATCGCGATTTCACCTCCCCGCATTGAACTTTCACCCACCCGCAATGACCTCCAACCGTCGCGCATCGCGATTTCACCTCCCCGCATTGAACTTTCACCCACCCGCAATGACCTCCAACCGTCGCACATCGCGAATTTCGGACCTCACATTGGACTCTGGGAAGTTCGCGGACTGGAGTAACCTGCTCA
>JAJYRM010000220.1 GCA_021794075.1 Bacteroidota bacterium
GCTGTCCTATTTTCTTGCGAAGATCGGTATTCTTTCCGCATCGTTCCTAAAGAAGTACAGGAGGCACGCGATAGTGGTGATCCTTTTCGTCTCAGCTGCGATCACTCCTCCCGACGTCGGGAGTCAGATAATGATTGCCGTCCCTTTCTACATTTTGTATGAGATTTCTATTGTAGTCGTTAGAGTCACCAGGACGAATAAGGAAAAGAAGAAAGCGGCGTCCGAGTAAATTTCTACAGGTGAAATTTGAATCTTGATGAGATCATCGCACCGATCCGCGATGAGGTTAAAATATTCAACGGTGAATTCAGACAAGCGGTCCGTTCGAGAGTGGGAATTGTCGATACGGTTGCGAGATACATGCTCCGCCAAAAAGGGAAGAAGATACGCCCAATCCTTGTGCTCTTAACCGCAGAAGCCTCCGGTGGGATTAACCCTGGCACGTACAGGGCCGCGACACTCGTTGAGCTGCTTCACACGGCGACGTTGATACACGACGATGTCGTCGACAGCGCCGACACCCGCAGAGGCATCGCTTCCATAAACGCCGTATGGAAGAACAAGGTGGCAGTGCTGATGGGAGACTACTTGCTCTCGCGTGGCCTGCTCCTATCGCTTGAAAATGACGAGTTCACTTTTCTCAAAATATGCTCTGTGGCCGTTAAGCGAATGAGCGAAGGAGAGTTGCTTCAGATACAAAAATCTAGACAGCTTGATATGGATGAAGAGACATACTTCAAGATAATCTCTGACAAGACTGCTTCGTTCATGTCGACGTGCTGCGAACTTGGAGCCGCGAGCGCGTGCCAGGACTCCGAGGTGATCGCCCACTTCAGGGAATTTGGCGAATACATAGGACTCGCATTTCAGATCCGAGACGATGTCCTCGATTACGAAGGGAAGAAGGGAACATTAGGCAAGCCGATAGGTGGCGACATAAAAGAACGGAAAGTGACTTTGCCTTTGATCTATGCTTTTGAAAACGCGCCGAGGCAGGCTGCCGCGTCGATCCTCAAGTTGCTGAAAAAAGGTAAGAGCGGATCAAGGATAAAAGAGGTCATAGAATTCGCGCAGGAATACGGAGGTATCGAACGTGCTCATAGAAAAGCAGAAGAACTTGTAATGAAAGCGCGGAATGAATTGGAAGGGATTGCGTGCTCGGAAGCGAAAGAGTCGCTACTCAAGCTGACCGAATTCGTAGTGGAGCGCGTAAGCTGATACACGCGACTTCGGCGAAGTACACGGTAGAGCTGACCGCTCAGAACCCCCGAGAGTGTGACTGAGAACGTATGACGGCATTCAGGAGAAAATCCGCCGGGTTCGTCCTCGCGCTGGGTGGTGGTGGCGCGAGAGGCCTCGCGCATATCGGCGTGTTGAAAGTTCTCCAGAGCGAAGGAGTGGAGATAGGAGCGATCGCCGGAACTAGCATGGGCTCCGTTATCGGAGCGATGTTCGCTTATTACCGCGATGCTGTCGAGGTCGAGGAAGTATTCAGGAAATTCCTATCGAGCGCATTCTTCGAAAAATATGCCCGTACCTTTTTTCTCGTTTCTGAGAACCCATTGATTCTTCAGGAACCGGAAAAGACCATCGCGAAACTAGGGAAGCGTTTCATATATCTTAAAGCCGCTTCCATGCACGCGGTTTTTTCCAGTAACATATTGGAAGAGGCATTTCAGTATTTGATTCCTGACGTGCGATTCTCCAATCTGAAGATACCGTTTGCCTGCGTGGCAGCCGATCTGAGAACCGGGAGCGAGGTTGTTTTAAAAGAGGGAAGAGTAATCCCGGCCATCGTGGCGAGCTCTTCGATCCCCGGATTCGTCGAGCCCGCTAGAGTGGCTAGGCGAGTTCTGATCGATGGAAGTACGACGAGCACAGTGCCTGTGGCTGCGGCCAGGAGTCTTTCGAAAGGGAAGGTCATCGCTGTCGATGTTTCCGTGGAGTTGAAAAGGGAAGAGCGACTCGACACTGCCTTTGAAATTGCAATGAGGTCCGGCGAGATCACAAACCACTATTTGACAGAGATGCAACTGCGAAGCTCGGATCTCGTGATTCATCCTGAGGTTGGTAACACAACCTGGGCAAACTTTGATAAACTTGATGAGATGATTAAAGTCGGAGAGATTGCCGCGAGAAGGGCTATTCCGCAGCTTCAACAGTGAAATTGAGGCCAATTGCCCTTCTTCATCGATTGCATTCCCCTCCCGATTTTGTTAAATTTAGAAACAATGGGAGTTAAACCTCGATAAATGTCCCCCTTTAAGCTTCCAAAACTGGCTTTTCCCGTGTTTTTGTTCGTTTGGGCGATTTTTTCGTGCGTTTCTTACGCCCAGCAGAGCGAAAGCCCGCAAACTGAGCTTGCTGATCACGGTCTCCAATATGAGCAGATAACGCCAACCAGAGGGAGAATCAATCTGGATGGCGCTTGGGAGGCCTCCGTCAATGGTGGGAAGAGCTGGCAAAGCATAAACACCCCTTCTACATTCGATTACGATGGCAGGGTTATCTTCCGCAAGAGAGTCTACATGCCGGCGGCCTTTGTTAATCAAAACGTCTTCGGTCTTGTCCTTGGAAACGGGGGCGTATCCACCGAAGTCAGGATAAACAACGAATTTGTCGCGATTCATAATGGAGCGTATTCCAGAATCGACGTTCGCATCCCCGACAGGTTATTACAGGCAGGATCTGAGAACGTAATTGACATTCTGAGCAGCAATAAGCTCAATCCTGTTTCGACAATTCCGTTGAAGCAGCTCGCCTTCCAGCGAAAATGTTATGGAGGACTCTTTAGAGATGTTTATCTCGAAGTCAGGCCTCCCGTCTATATCGATCATCCCACGTTCAAGACACAGCTCAACTCGTCCAACACGGCTGCGAATGTGGAGAGCAACTTCATCGTGTATGCGGCAGATTATTCCAGATACGGGATAGACTCAGGCGCGACAACCATACCGCTGATCGCGCGCGCGGCCCTGGTCGATAAATCGACGGGCAACGTCGTGGCAAAGTCAGCGGATGTGAACTTTGAACTTACCCAGAACCATAACGTCAAGATAAATCTTTCGCTCACCGTTCAGAATCCGAACCTATGGTCTCCTTCGCATCCCAATCTCTACTCGATCGAGTACTTCGTCTACAATGGCAAAACGATGCTGGACCAATACTCTCAGAATTTGGGATTCATGACTATGACGGTTTCGGATGGTCGGTTCTACCTGAACGGCCAATCGACATTTGTGAAGAGCGTGAATTATACCGCCGACTATCCGGGAGTCGGTGCGGCAGTAAGCGAGGTCCAGTTGGAAAAGGATGTCGCGGTCATAAAGACTCTGGGCGCGAATGCAATCAGGGTCGTCGCGTATCCTCCTTCGCAGGGGTTGCTTGATCTCTGCGACCGTTTCGGACTGATGGTATTCGAAGAGGTGCCGCTCGTCGATGCACCCGCGCCTGTCCTTGGATCGGAAAGGTACCGAAGCTCCCTGCAGGGTTATCTCCAGGAAGTTGTTCAGAATACTTGCTCGCATCCTTCCGTCGTGGCGATCTCGGCGGGAAGCAACCTTGACCCAACGGCTGCCGCGACCCGCAACTATATTGCTGCCGCTGCTTCAATTGTCCACAAAGAAACGG
>JAJYRM010000221.1 GCA_021794075.1 Bacteroidota bacterium
CAAAGAAGAGCTTTACAAATACGACGTCACCGACCCGTACGGAATTCCATATCAGTCCGGCGGGGACAGTTATCTCACTCCCGTGCAGCTTGCAGGCATCAACAACCATCGTTTCGCGGTGATGGATCTTCTCGATCCTGCATACCGCTATATCGCCGCTGAGCAGTTCCGGAAAGCTCTCGCTCTCGGCGCGGACGGTTTTCTGTACGACGAGGTCTGCGTCCAGCCCCCGAACCATGCTTACAATTTTGCTCCCGGCCACGGATACGTCCCTCCGCGCTACATCTATCCGGGAGCGATCAAACTCGGAGAGCAGCTCCACGCGGCGGCCGATTCCGTCAACAGGAATTTCCTCTTCGCCGGCGAAGGGCCGCAGGACTGGCTGACACAATACTACCCTTTTTCGTATTTCCGGATCAACGCAAGTTCCACACCCGTCGAGAGATACATCGACCCGCATCTTCCGATGATGGTTGCTGTCAACGGCTTCGACGACCGCAAGATGATTAACTTCTGCCTCCTCGACCGCTACATAATCGAGTACGAACCCTACAACTTCAAAGGAGAGCTCACGGATTTTCCACTGACGCTCAACTACGGAAAAAAGGTCGACGCGCTCAGGAAAAAGTACAAAGCCTATGTGTGGGACGCGAAGTTCCGCGACACGATCGGCGCGAGCGTTAGATCGGACGGCCGCTGCAGGTACTCCGTATTTGATACGAAGACCGGCAGGCGAGCTGTCGTCGTAGTAAACATGGAAACGGACAAGACTATCACTGCACAAGTAACCCTGGCGCACCACGGGCCGCTTGTCGTCGCGACGCCGGAGCACCCGGACGCGGTTCCAACCTCCGGCGTGCTTACAATACCTCCGCTGTCTGCGGCGGTTATAATGGAGAAGTGAAGGCGGAACACCGCCGCTGCCGGTGATCGATAGTCCAACTTCCCCCAAAGAAGGATGCATAAAATGGACCTAAAGATAACGTTCAGGCGCTTGTTTACCGTCGCTGCGGCCATATTCTCCGCATCGATGCTGTTCGCACAAACCGTGTCTGCCCGCGAGGTTGTGCTTCAGGATAAGAAACTCCTCGTGGGCTTCGATTCCGGGACGGGCGCTCTTACCAGGATGGTGGATAAGACTACGGGCTGGACCGTCGAGAGGCGGCCGGATCTCGGCGTGTCGTTCAGGATGCTCGTTCCGCTCCCGCATCGTCAGGATAATTTCATATTGGGACAGAAACAGCACGCCGTCGAAGTCAGGAAAGTCTCCGATCATGAAGTCGTCCTAAAATGGGAAAACCTTCTCAGTCAGCACGGCGGAATCATACCGATTACGTTCGAAGCGAAAGTGACATTGAACGACGGCGTTCTAACTTTCAATAGCAAAGTCGTCAACGATTCGAAGCTGATGGTTCAGACCGTCGACTACCCATATTTCGGTGACTTCACCTCACCGACACGAAAGACCCCGATGGTTGTGCGAACGATGTGGTACGGTAACCTCGGCGCCGACGAGATATATCCGTATTTCAACAACGAGCTCGGATACTGGGGAGATGTTTACCCGACAAAGACTTTCAATTCAGACAAAAGCCTCTTCTGTCTGATCCAGACGCCGAAGGAAGGCGTGTATGTGGAGATGGCGAATCCGAACCAGCCTTATTTCCTCCAATTTACTTTCGAGCAGCATCCGGGAGTGATGTCGTCGGTAACGGACCAGGTACCGCAGGTAAATGAAATCGGCGGGAAGCCGGTCCACCTCGAGTTCAGGACGTGCCACTTCGTGTTTGTGCATCCCGGCACAGAGATGAAGTTGGCTCCGGTTGTCGTCGAGTGTTATCGCGGCGGGTGGCAAAATGGAGTAAATATTTATAAGAAGTGGAGGGCGACGTGGTTCAAGAAGCCGCACTTGCCGGACTGGGTCGAGAAGGTTAACTCCTGGATGGAGCTGCAGGTAAATACGCCGGTTCAGAACTATGCCGTTCCGTACGACAGTCTCGTGAATTACGGAAAGGCGTGCGCCGAGAACGGCGTCAGCGCGATCCAGCTCGTAGGCTGGAACAAGGGGGGCCAGGACGGCGGCAATCCTTCACTCAGCACAGACCCGGGACTCGGTACGTGGCAGCAGCTGCACGACGCGATCCGGAAAATACAGTCCATGGGCGTCAGAATGGTCCTCTTCGGCAAGTTCCCGTGGGCAGACATGACTACCGAGTGGTATAAGAAAGATCTTTACAAATACGAAGCTAAAGACCCGTACGGGATCCCTTACATAAAGAGAGGATATTTGTATCTCACGCCCCTCCAGCTGGCCGACATCAACGACCATGCGTTCGCCGTGATGGACTTCCTCGATCCGGCTTACAGGGCCATCGCTGTCCAACAGTTCAGGAAAGTCCTTGCTCTCGGCGCGGCGGGATTCCTGTATGATGAAGTCCCTACCCACAGTCCGGTTAAATACAACTTCGCCTCGGGACACGGTTACAATCCTCCCGGATACATCTACGCCGGCGACGAGCCGCTCGCTAGAGAGCTTCACTCCGTGGCGGATTCTATCAATCCGAACTTTCTCTTCGCAGGTGAAGGTCCTCAGGACTGGCTCAAGCAATACTATCCGTTTTCTTACATCCGGGTCAATGAGGGTACGACACCAGTCACCAGGTATATTGCTCCCCATCTCCCCATAATGGTCGCCGTAATCGGTTTCGACAATCGCGAGATGCTGAACCTCTGCCTCCTCGACAGGTACATCATTAGTTATGAACCTTACAACTTCAAAGGAAAGCTCAGCGACTTCCCTTTGACGCTCGCGTACGGCAAGAAGATCGACGCGCTGAGGAGAGAGTACAAAACTTATCTTTGGGACGCTAATTACCGGAGTACCGAGGGCGCTACCGTCACTACGAATTTTCCGTATCGATATCCTTATTTCGTGACCGGCAACGCGCCGGGGCAGGGCGGAGGATGGCATCCGTTCGCAGGTGCGTATAAATATTCGGTGTTCGTGACTTCGACGGGCAAGCGCGCCGTTGTGGTAATTAATCAGGGACCGAAGACATTCACCGCACACGTTAAGATCCCTCACGCAGGCAAGCTCGTGCTCGCGACGCCTGAGCATCCAGGCGCGGTCCCGACCGACGGCACATTTCAGATTCCTCCGCGCTCAGCGGCAGTGGTAATGGAGCAGTGACGATCCCGGTCTCGACAAACTCCGCCGGGCGGACGGAGCCCATTCTGAGTATGGAAGGAGTCTCGAAATCATTCGGCGGAGTTCCTGTGCTTCAGGATGTTAAGCTGGAGGTGAATCGAGGCGAGGTCCACGCGGTGACCGGCGAAAACGGCGCGGGGAAATCGACGCTCATGAAAATTCTCGCGGGGATTCACCGGATGGACGAGGGACGGATCTATTTGAACGGGAACCCTATTGAAATACGCTCGCCCAGGGAGGCTATCCGGCTCGGGATTTCGATGATCCATCAGGAGTTGAACCCCGTAAGGGATATGACGGTCTGCCAGAACATTTTTCTAGGTCGCGAGCCTTATAGCAAGTTTACCCGCGTAGTGGACAGAAGGAAAGAAAGAGAAGAAACAAGAAGGCTCTTCCAGGAAATGGATAT
>JAJYRM010000222.1 GCA_021794075.1 Bacteroidota bacterium
AGCCTTTTCTCCGCCGTAAAAATTCGGCGGCAATGTAGCATTCTGTAGTCGGATGAAAGCCTGCTTAAGTTCGCCGGAAGCGCTCGTAAGCACGAATTTGTTCTCGGTTTCAGAATACTCATCTCCGAGATGATGGAGCATCCCATGAAAGGTAGTCACTTCCTTAATGTCCCATGGATCGAGCAAGGACGATTGAGGGCCCTGGCTTGGAAGGGTTGTGAATGCCAGACTAACGAGCAGACTACAAATGGCGAGAACACGCATTTCTTAATTTCCTCCTTGGCGTTCATCCAATTCGTTCCCGCGGATTCTTGCGGGGACTTTGCCTTTGTTATCCCAGAGGAAAGGGTGCAAAGGGTGTGCCGCTCATCCCCTCGTCAAAGAGCCGTCAATCCTCACTTCTGCTGTACTTCGAAAGAGTTAATTTGCAGCCCCCTTCTTGAGGTTACAGTTGAGTAATACAAAAGCTACCAAGATGTAACCTAAAAAATGAAGATCTGTAGCATAGTCGAGAATTGGGAATATTTCGAAACAGAATGGACACGCCCGCTGGTAACGATCGGGACGCTGTCGATCTTCATGGAGTGACAGAGAGGAGCGGAAGTAAGAAAACGTGTTGGCGGCTTGAGATCATGCGTCTCTCGGGCGGATCTCTTCCGGTGGCTTTACTTTCTAGGCGGCGGCTCGAAGTTTTTGATACCAGATGTCGGCTTTTTCGACTGAGCTACTTTGAACGCAGGGTGCTGCCCGCTCCTTTTTTCCTGACGATATATATGATGCTCCAGGTTTTCTTTATACCGAGAAGCCGCAATACCCGCGACATCGTCTTTGTCAATGACAACCGGCCAAACATGGCGACTAACTTCACCGCCGTTATGTAAGGTCCTTCCACGTCCAACGCCTCCCGATCCACGAAGTTCAAGATCTCCGAATATCGATGATGAATCCATTCGGATTGCGACGGGAACTCCCCAGTTAAATTGCTCCCTCCTACAAAAATCAAAACGCCACGGTCTCTGACATGATCCATCAAGCTTTCAATAAATTTCCGAATTGACGCGATGTCGGATGTGTTTGCCAGACTGCAGCCAGACATGAAGAGCACATCGAGAGAGGCGCGCTTGAACGGGAGGGCGCCCGCGTCGCCTACCAACAACGGGAGGAGATTATATTTCAAGGCTCCCTTCGTTATCGCGACGCTGCTAATATCTAACCCAACGGCTCTGTAACCCAATCGTCGAAATTGTTCGGCATAGAATCCGGTGGCGCATCCAACGTCGAGCACGGCGGCTCCAGTTGGAACACGCGCCTTTTTCAAAAGCGTTCTTAGAAAACGCTGCGCAACCTGTTCATCGGGGTTATCAAACTCCGTTTGGGCGAAGAATTTGTCGTAATATTTCTTAAGCTCTCTCTTAGAAAGGTCGTTCCGAAATAGATTCTCCCCTCCGAAACGGAAAACATTACCGCCGTCACCCTCTTCGGCTGCGCCTTCCTTCCTCATTCAGATAATCCTTTCATTCCCCGCTCTGTATCTAAGTTTTCGAGATAAAGTTAATCTCAACATTTACTTGAGGAGAAGCATTTTCTACGTCACCGCATTCCCCCTGGCCTGCAGTCAGTAGAAATAAACGCCGCTCGCGAACCAATTCAGATGGGGACCTTACCCAGAATTCATTATCCCATTCAATCGCGCTCACATTCTGAATTTCTTTCTGTTCCAAGCTTACTCAACCTCTTGAATAATTACAACCTCATGCCCTCGAAGCGCTTTGCAGCACATTTCTTTGCGGTGCTGGCAACCGACAATCGCTGGATAGGACTACAATATAATCTTTCATAACTATTCTCTCAGAAGTGTAAGAAGCCGACTACCGGATATTGCAAGATGCGCCGGTATCTCATGTTCGGATCAGTTCGGCCGATGAATAGAATAATTGGCCCCTTGAACTTCACCGGCGCGACTCGTATTTGAATTGGAGCTTAACTGTACGGAGCAAAGGAGTGCAAACATGAGGCGCCATTTGTGGGCAGCGACAGTCGCTGCTTCCCTTCTCTACGCGTTTCCAGCTGAGGCACAGCAGGCAGGAGTAATAGTAGGCGTTGACGCGTCGACGATCACGGGACAGGTTTACGCCAACCCAGACGCCGGGGGGGTCTTTGGCGGCTTTGTCCAATATTCAATTACCGACAATTTCTATTTTGAGCCGGAGATCCTCTTCTCGATGGAAGGTGGATATTGCTCCAACTATCTCCCGCCTACGCTCACATTCACCGGGCTGTATTATAAGTCGACTGCTTCCCTTAGACTTAATTACGTGAGCCTTCCGCTTCTTCTGAGGCTGCGAACTTTTAAATCATCATTGCTACATCATGGTTTTGATTTCTTCGCCGGACCGGAATTGGGGTTTCTCGCGACAACAATTTCACGATTTACCTGGTATCCTCCTACCGGAGCCCAGACTTTTACAGACAAAAGCACGGATGGGTTTCGCAGGTTCGGATTGGGCGTCGAAATTGGAGGTGGGCCGAACGTAGAACTTGCCTCCACCACTGTCGGCATCGAACTGAAATACTCCTTGGGTCTCACCAGCGCGTTTAAGGCCGCGGATCACGATTGGTTCAACAGCGTATGGTCTATAATGGCTCATGTCGATATATGAGAAGACGAATTGCCTTTAGGCTTAGCGCTTTCGATTTGCCCTGCCAGCACGTAAACATTACCAGAAACTCAGATGATTGAATTAACGCCCCTCCCGTTCCCTAGCTAGTATACGGCGTGTTTTTCCCAATCAGAATCAAAGACAAAATCTTCATTCCCATTTCATTTTCCTTTTTTATACTGTATCCATGGGAGTGTGAGAAATTCTTCATATTATGAAAGGCAAGAGGAGTATTGGATAAGGAGCCTTTCCTTTCCAAAGAATGCGCAGTAGGACCAATTCATTTGGAAATTGACTGAACTTGAGAAGAGCCACGTCGCGCGAAGCAAGTTTCCTCATGCAGCTACTCATCAGGCAGAAGGATGGAACATGATCCTGAGAAATTCTCTTTTTGTTTTGCTCGGAATATTGGCCTCATTATTGATTTCTTCATGCTCATCAATTGAGATGATTCAGAAATCGGGAAACGCAAAAGAACCGAGACCGTTCGCTCATTCTCAGGAAGCGGTGGGTAGTGCATCCAACAGAGAGCCGGAAGATCAATTCGACAATCTTCGCCTGGCTCACTTCAACGACGCACCTACATTTAGAAAAACGCTCGCCAGTCCATCAGTTGCTGTCCTACGCGCGAGAGTGTCAGATATGCTTCGATCAACTGAGCTCGAAGATTGCGGGACCGTGCCGCTTGTCATGAACCGATACGTTAGAGAGAACATTCAGTACATGGAAACACGCGGGAGATGGCTAATGCAGAGTTTGATAGACCGCTCGGGCGAGTATATACCAATGATGAAAGCCATATTCGAAAGGGAGCACGTCCCGCCTGAGTTAGCGTATCTCTCAATTCCCGAGAGTGGGCTTGATCCGAGGGCACGCTCGTGGGCGGGGGCAGTGGGGCTTTGGCAGTTCGTAAGGTCAACGGCATTTCTTT
>JAJYRM010000083.1 GCA_021794075.1 Bacteroidota bacterium
TCATACTGCGGACTATGAGCGATTCATGAAAATGGCATACAATTACCGAAACGTATTCGATAAGTCGATCGGCTTCATGGCTCCGAAATCTGCGGATGGTAAATGGGTTCAGGGTTTCAATCCAATACTCCCGAAAGGGCCTGGCGGCCGCGATTATTACGCAGAGTGCAACGCATGGGTATGGACCTTCAATGTCCCTCAGGATGTCCAGGGACTTATAAACCTGTATGGCGGAAGGAAGGCCTTCCTCACCAAGCTTGATTCTCTTTTCGAAGTCCAGTACGGCGGCGTTTCGAAATGGGTCTTCCTGGCGAAGTTTCCCGACATGACCGGCCTCATTGGAGATTACGCGCAGGGAAATGAGCCGAGTTTCGACATCGCTTATATGTATGATTTTGCCGGCGAGCCGTGGAAGACGCAGAAGATGATTAGAGAAATAATGGAGGTGTGGTATAACGACGCGCCGCTTGGTCTTCCCGGCGACGACGACCAGGGGGCGATGGGAGCATGGTACGTTTTCTCAGCGATGGGGTTTTATCCATTCTGCCCAGGCGATCCCTACTACGTCTTAGGCAGCCCGATATTTAAAGAGACGACAATTCATTTGTCCAACGGGAAGAAGTTTATCGTAAAGGCCGACGGAGTATCTTTGACGCACAAGTACATACAATCGGCGACACTCAACGGGAAACCGCTGGACAAGCCATGGTTCACTCAAGAAGATATCGAAAATGGTGGAGTGCTCGAACTCAAGATGGGGCCAAGGCCGAACAAGAAGTGGGGAAGCTTGCCAGCGGATGCCCCGCCATCGATGAGCAAACCGGAATAGTATGCCTGACAGGAAACATATTATCCGGTATCTCCTTAAATACGAAAAGTTCTTTTAAGCAATCTGTCTTTACCAACAATTAGGTTCAGGAGTACCATATGAAACGAAAAATTCTTCTCTGCCAGATGGCATTGGTCTGTTTCCTTTTGGGCCAGACTAACATCGGGCAGGCGGCGGCTATGGGAGCGAGGCCGGACAAACAGACGGATCCACCAGCCGCAACGCTTCTGCTGCTTCAGTACCCAACTCTCTCAAAAACAAAAATCGCTTTCGAGTATGGTGGCGAGATCTGGGTCGTAAACCGTAAAGGTGGAACGGCTCACCGCTTGGTTACTGGCACTGATGTTCTGACATATCCAATTTTCTCTCCCGACGGCTCGATGATAGCTTACACCGGCACTTACGAGGACAACACGGATGTTTACGTGGTATCAGCGAACGGCGGTGAGCCGACTCGTCTGACTTATCATCCCGGTCCCGATGTCGCGGTCGGCTGGACGCCGGACGGGAAGGACGTGCTCTTTCGCTCGCACCGTTACAGCTATTCGGACCCGGATCAGCTTTTTACTGTCCCGGTGACGGGTGGATTTCCCCAAGCGCTTCCGCTTGCAATGGCAGAGACCGGTTCCTTCTCGCCGAGCGGAGCACGTCTAGCATATGTTCCGAACTTTCAGTGGGAACCCTTCTGGAAAGGATATCGCGGCGGTCAGACGACGCCGATCTGGATCGCGAAGCTCTCGAACTCAAGCGTCGTTAAGATTCCAAGAGAGGGAGCGAACTACAACGACCCGATGTGGGTGGGGGACAAAATCTACTACCTATCGGACCAGGACGGGCCCATAACGTTATTCTCGTATAATGTCGACACGAAGAAGATTAAACGGATCATCGATAATAAGGGATTTGACATAACGTCGGCATCTGCCGGCCCAGGTGGGATTGTCTATTCGCAGTTCGGCCAGATCTTCGTTTATAATTTCGCGACGAAACAATCACGACTGGTTCACATTGCCGTGTCCGGCGATCTTCCTCAATTGAGACCGCATTTCGAGAAGGTGGCGGACCAGATTTCCAATTACGACATTTCTCCGAACGGCGTTCGGGCTGTGTTTCAGGCTCACGGTGAGATACTCACGGTACCGGCCAAACATGGGAGCGTAGAGGACCTCACGAACAGTCCGGGCGTCGAGGACCGCGATCCGGCTTGGTCTCCGAACGGGAAGTGGATCGCGTATTTCTCCGACAGGGACGGTGAATACGATCTCTACATCAGGAGCCAGGACGGCATCGGGAAACCACGCGAGGTCACCCTCGGTCAGAAGAGCGCGTTCTATTATCAGCCGACATGGTCACCGGATAGCAAGAAAATCGCGTTCAGCGATCAGAAGCTGAACCTATGGTATGTCGATCTTTCCCAAAAAGATCCAAAGCCGATAAAGGTCGCCACTGACAATTACGCTGAGCTGAACGAATTCGATCAAAGCTGGTCCCCGGACAGTCGCTGGATAGCTTACACGAAGGTGCTACCGAATTACATGCATGCCGTTTTTGTTTATTCGCTGGCGGATCATAAAGAACACCAGATAACTCACGGTAGCAGCGATTGCCTCTATCCCGCATTTGATAAGAGCGGCAAATATCTTTACTTCACCGCGAGCACGAATACGGCGCTTTCCCACGGATGGCTCGACATGTCTAGGCTGGAACAGCCTGTGGAGCGCAGCGTCTACGCTCTTATACTGAAAAAAGGGATCCATTCTCCGTTTGCTCCCAACGGCGGTTTTGAAAAAGTGAAGAGCGCTTCGAAGAAGAAACCGAAGTTGAAGAAGGGAGAAGCGAACGCCAAGGACAGCTCAAAGACAGTCGGTATCGATTTCACCGATATGAAGGCGCGGATCATACCGCTTCCAATTCCGGCGGCGAACTACCGCTGGATGGGAACCGGCGAAGCTGGGGACATCTTCCTACTGCGAGCGCCGCTTGTGACGATCCCCGGGACAATGTCAGGCGCGATGAGAGTGATCAAGTTTAACCTGAAGACGAAGAAGACGAAGACTCTTGTTCAAGGAGTCTCTCAATTCGCTCTCTCTTCAAACGGCACAAAAATGCTCTACAAACAGGGCGGAGGCTGGGCGATATCCTCGACCGGCGGGCCGGGAACCGGTTCACCGGAGAATCTTAACGTCAGCAACATGAGAGTGTACGTCGTTCCGCACGAAGAGTGGGACGAGATGTACCATGATGCGTGGAGGATCGAACGCGCGTTCTTCTATAATCCGAACTTCGATGGACTCGATATCAACGCGGCCGAGAAGGAATTCGCCGCGTACCTCCCCGGACTGGCCAGCCGTAATGAACTGACATTCCTCTTCCAAGAAATGCTCAGTTACATGTCGGTCGGCCATATGTTCATTTATGGAGGCACACAGCCGAAGATGAGCGATATAAAGGTCGGGCTCCTCGGGGCGAATTACAAAATAGAACATGGCCGGTACAGGATAACCAGGATCTTCGGATCTGGCTCGTGGAACCCGGGGCTTTACGCGCCGCTCGCGCAGCCGCATCTCAAGGTGAAGGTGGGAGATTACTTACTGGCTGTTAACGGTACCCTCATCACCGGTAGCATGAACATATATGATGCGTTCCAGAACCTCGCAAACAAAACGGTGATCCTCACCGTCGGACCGAACCCTGACATGACGGATTCGCATGATATCACTGTTAGGACGATTCCGAGCGAGTACGAACTCCGCCACAAGGCGTGGGTGGAACACAACATGAAGCTTGTTGACAAGCTGAGCGACGGAAAGATCGGATATGTGTATCTTCCCAACACGCTCAATGCCGGGTTCAACGACTTCAACAGGGAGTTCTTCTCCCAGGTCGACAAGCAGGGAGTAATAATCGACGAGCGCTTTAACCACGGAGGTTACATTTCAAATTACATCATCAACACGCTCCTCCAGAAGCCGATGAGCATGAACGTTACGCGATACGGCAGGACAGCCATCTGTCCCCCGATGGCTATCTTCGGACCGAAGGTCATGGTCATCAATCAGTTCGCCGGTTCTGGCGGCGATGCGCTTCCATGGTATTTTAAGATGGACAAGCTCGGCACGCTTGTCGGCGAAAGGACATGGGGCGGACTCGTCGGCATCGGAGGCTATCCTTCGCTTATGGATGGTGGCACAGTCACCGCACCGAGGATCGCTGTCGAGGGGCTGCACGGGACATTCCCGGTCGAGGATCATGGCATCTCTCCCAACGTTAAGGTGTGGCAGAACCCTGAGCTGATGAGGGAAGGCAAGGATCCACAGCTGGATGCTGCGGTAAAAATCGCGTTGAAGGAGCTGGCCGAACATCCCCTCCCGAAGTATGAAGTGCCGCCTTATCGCGACTATCATCCTCATCTTCCACCGCTCCCCAACTTGGGCGGAAACTAACGCCTAGTAAATAGTGACATAATAGCAATCCCCGGCGCTACGCCGGGGATTTTCTTTTTGAGAAGGGGAGACCCTATGGACGACAATTGAGGGAAAGGCTCTCTGTTGTCGCACGCAGCGTAAATGCACAAAACTTGGAACGGGAATTCGCGTCTCGTCTCCTTCGGCTATCGGCGTATGGTTCGGGCCGGCGGACTATCCTAGGACTCAACCTATAATACATCGATCATCACCCACGCGCTTGCCGCCCGATTGAGTTACCCTAAATAAATTACGTAGGGAAAATCACTCCAATTCTAAGCAGGCCTCAGCGCCCGCCAAATCAACTAACAAGAAGTATTGAATGGGTTAACTCCTTAAGGTTGGGGAGGCTGATATCTTACTATCTAAGCTAGTGTGTAAGTGGATATTTAATTACTTGACAAACGATTGTGATTATATTTACTTACTAAAGCAGGTAAGTGAACGATGCTAATATAATTTAGTGGCTGGCTCGGCAAGCTTAGTAAAGTTTAGTCCCAAATGATTGAAGGAGAGTATCGGATGAAGAGAATAGAGGTGATAGTTCGAAATGCAGAGCTTTCCGAAATCCGCTATGCGCTACGCGATTTCGGTATTACGACGATGAGGGTGGCCGAGGTTGAGAAAGAGTTTGTGCCGGAGTACCGCCGGAATTCGGAGCGTCAGGCTGAGCTTGAACCTGAAACTGAAAAGCGATCGAAGGTGAGTGTTGTGGTGCCTGATGAAGAGGCGGACAGCGTCGTGCTTATGCTCGTCTCGACATTGAAGGAGGGCGGGATCGACGACGGTAAGGGGGTTGTCTCGTCGATCGAGTACGTCGTTCGACTCGAGGCCGACGGGTTCTTTGACAACATGATTTGATGTCCGGTGGCCCGTACGTTCTTTTCCGAGTCGGACGAATAACAATTTCGAAATTGCAATCAACAAAAATCAAAAAGAGGAGATAGAGATGAAGAAGATCGAGGCGATCGTGAGGCCTCACAAGATGGAAGACATCCGTGAGGCTTTGCACGAAATGGGAGTAAACGGGATGACCATAACGGAGGTCAAGGGAATCGGCCGGCAGAAGGGTCATACCGAGACTTACCGCGGTTCCGAATACGAGATCAATTTCGTGCCGAAGATCAAGCTGGAAGTCGTAGTCCCGGACGAACAGGCACAAAAGGTAATCTCGGTCGTCATTCGGACCGCGAAGACCGGAGAAATAGGAGATGGGAAAATATTCCTTCTGCCGATTGAGGAAGCGATTCGGGTGAGGACGGAGGAGTCCGGCGAGAGCGCGCTTTGATCCCTTTATTCACAAAGTGGAGCACAAATGAAAACATACCTTTTTACCATAGCTTCCGTCTGCGCCGTGATGGTCTCATCTTTGAAGGCCGTCGCCGCTGATTCGTCGGGAACTTCTTCCCTAACATGGAGCGGGTTCGTGGATGCCTACTACAGCAGAAACTTCAACGACCCGATTTCAAGAGTCAATCAATATAGAAACTTCGACTTGAACGAAAATCAAATCTCACTGAGTCTAGTGGACTTGAAAGTTCAGGAAGAGGCGCGGCCGGTAGGATTCACCCTTGAACTAGGTTTTGGGCCGACGAGCGATTATGTCAACATCGCTTCAACCGTTGGCGCGCCTAGTCCTTCGCTTGCTAACGTCATGCAGGCCTATGCGACGGTAGTACTACCCGTCGGCTCCGGGTTGACGGTCGATGTCGGTAAGTTCGTGACGCACATGGGGTATGAGGTGATTCCATCCCAGGACAATTGGAATTACAGCAGGTCTTACCTCTTCGCTTACGCTATTCCGTTTTATCACACTGGGATCCGTCTCACCTACCCGGTAGCGAGTAACCTTACTGCGGCACTTCACATACTGGACGGATGGAACTCCGTTATCGATAACAATAAATCGCTCTCGCTCGGAGCAACATTGAATTATTCTCCGACGTCGACCACTGACATTGTGTTCAACGGTATCTGGGGGCACGAGAACCTGACCCCAATAGAGGACGGAGCGAGAAATGTTTACGATTTCATAATCACACAGCAGCTAAGCGATGCTTTCTCGCTTGCGCTCAACGCAGACTACGGACAGGCGGGGACTACCGCCGGGCTTCAGATGTGGAAAGGGATCGCCGTTTACGGCAGGTACGAGCTAAGTTCAGTTTCCGCGCTTGCGCTGCGAGCGGAAGTGTACTACGATCCAACCGATTACACGACCGGGGTCACGCTCCCCAAGGCGACTTTGAAAGAGTACACTTTGACGTACGAATATCACCCTTGGAGCCCGCTTCTTATTCGAATAGAAGCGCGCGACGATTTCGCCAACGGAAAAGTTTTCGATTCCGCGAGCGGGTCTCCCACAAAATCTTCCCAGCCTACTCTAACAATCGGCCTGGTGACCATTTTCTAAACACGATACGGCTCAACTTAATTAACAAAGATTCAATTGAGGAGATTTTCTATGACATCATTCTTCAGAAATAGATTTTTGATATGGCTCTCCGTATTTGCTTTGACATTCGCAGCGGCCTCATCGATAGCGTATGCCTCTGACAAACCCGATCCCGGAGGTACTAAGACAGGCACTATCATTGACGTGCCCGCTGCAAAACCGGGCGCACCGACATTCGAGGAACTTGGAAACGCCGTCGGACACAACCACGTTGCTATCAATTTCGTCTGGACTCTCATCACCGGCTTTCTCGTCATGTTCATGCAGGCAGGTTTCGCGATGGTTGAAACTGGACTTACTCGCGCGAAGAACGTCGCTCACACAATGGCCATGAACTTCATGATTTATCCGCTGGGAATGTTGGGATTCTACCTCTGCGGGTTCGCGTTTATGTTCGGAGGTGTCGGCCCGTTAGGCACGCTGGGCGGGTATTCCGGGCTCAGTCATGAGTTAACGCTAAACCTTTTCGGAAAGCCTTTCGGCCTCCTCGGGTGGAGCGGTTTCCTCCTCCAGGGGAAAGGCTACGATGTGGCGGCCTTCGCATTGTTCCTCTTTCAGATGGTATTCATGGACACGACGGCCACAATACCTACTGGGGCGGCCGCGGAGCGCTGGAAGTTTTCGGCGTTCATGATTTATGGCGCCTTCATAGGCACGATAATGTATCCAATATTCGGCAACTGGGTTTGGGGTGGTGGCTGGCTGTCACAACTCGGAGTCAACTTCGGTCTCGGCCACGGCTATGTGGACTTCGCGGGATCGAGCGTGGTACACATGCAGGGAGGCGTCATAGCGCTCATCTTCGCTTGGCTGATAGGTCCGAGGTATGGGAAATACAATGAAGATGGCTCGATAAACCCGGTACAGCCGCACAACATTCCTATGGCGATAATAGGAACTTTCATACTCGCCTTCGGCTGGTTTGGATTCAATCCGGGGTCAACTCTCGCCGGCACAGATCTACGAATAAGCGTGGTCGCCGTGAATACGATGCTTGCAAGCGCCACCGGCGCGATGGCGGCCACGCTATGGATGTGGTGGTTTAGAACAAAGAAGCCAGATCCTTCGATGATGGCCAACGGGATGCTGGCCGGACTCGTCGCGATAACAGGCCCCTCCGCGTTCGTTAGCGCTGGAGGAGCATCAATCATCGGGCTGATTTCTGGAGTACTCGTGGTTGAGTCCGTATTTTTCTTCGACCGCAAGAAGATTGACGACCCCGTTGGAGCTATTTCTGTTCACGGCGTTAACGGTGCCTTCGGTTGCCTTTCTCTCGGCCTTTTCGCTGACGGAACTTACGGCGACGGATGGAACGGCGTCTCCGGAACCGTCCGGGGGTTATTCTATGGAGGTGGAATGGGGCAGTTCTGGGCCGAGCTTATCGGGGTCATAACTTGCTTCTTGACTCTCGCCGTCCTCGCGTATGTAGTGTATCAGATTGCCGAGAAGTTAGTCGGTAACCGGGTGCCGAAGGAAGCTGAGATCGAAGGTCTCGACATCCCTGAAATGGGAGTTCTCGGTTACAACGGTTTCAGCATGGACAAATTTGCTGAGACGACACATCCGAAGAAGTCTTAAATTGAATTGCTCGGCGGCCGCGCGAGAGAGATGGACTCCACGCGGCTGCCCGGCGCGTAGAAAGGAAAAAGAGATAAAATGGATAATCTAGTTATTTCATTAACGGCATTAGCTCTCGGAGGAGCTATCGGTTTCCTGTTCGGCGTCCTTCAAACTGCGGCTCTCGCACGGAACACCAAAAAGAGAGACAATGGAAATCTGCATAACGGATGGGCAGTTATGCCCGGATCGATGGGAAGGATCGCGGCCCTTCTGATAATCTTGGCTGCAGTACAAATCTTCTGTCCGTTCCTCTTCGAGGGAAATATCCAGTGGCTGGTATCCGCCGGGATACTCCTCGGTTACGGTTGGTCGTTTCTGGTAAAGCTTCGTCGCCGTTCGGAAGAACGGGCCTGATGCTAACTTCACCACAAGTACAGGCTTGCATGGTCGGATCCTTGCAGCATGACCCCGGAGACACCCGATGAGCGTTAGTCATATACCTGTCTGGTGGGGAATTCCGTTTCTACTTCTCCTGACAAGCATCGCGGTTCTCCCGCTTATTAAGAAAGGGTGGTGGGCGAAGTTTTACCCGGTAATGTCGATCGGTCTGGCTGTAGTGACCATGGCCTTCTACATTCTCTTTATGCATAGGATCCATCCGATCGTCGAATCTGGATTTGAATACATAAGTTTCATTGCTCTGATCGGATCATTATACGTCATCGCGGGCGGAATACACATAAGGCTTCGCGGAAGGTCCAGGCCTTTGACAAACGCTGTCTTCCTGGCGATAGGAGCCATCATCGCGAACCTAGTCGGTACGACGGGAGCGTCTATGATTATGATTAGGCCGTTTATTCGCGTCAACAAATACAGGATCAAGGCGTACCATATTATCTTCTTCGTATTCATTGTGAGCAATGTCGGCGGGGCGCTCACGCCGATCGGCGATCCGCCGCTCTTCGTCGGGTACCTGAAAGGCGTTCCTTTCTTCTGGTCCGTGGCAAACTTGTGGCACATCTGGCTCTTCGCGGTCGCCACATTGCTCTTGGTCTTTTACGTGATCGATCGCCGTGATTTCTCAAGGCTAAATAGAGGTCAACAGGAGTTCGCAGAAGAGACTGGCGAAGAGGGACAAGTGGAGGGACTGCACAACATACTGTTCCTCCTCGTCGTCCTTGGGGCTGTTTTTGTGCAGCATCCTCTCTTCTTGCGTGAGCTGATAATGCTCGCCGCCGCGGCTGGTTCGTATTTCACAACCCCTTCCGATATACACAAAAGAAACGATTTTGACTTTGCGCCTATTAAAGAGGTGGCGATCCTATTCGCGGGGATATTCATAACGATGGTACCCGCTCTGGAATGGATAGCGCAGCACGCCGCGGCGTTCGGCTTTAGCGATGCGGCGCACTTCTACTGGACAACGGGGGCCCTCTCGTCTGTTCTGGATAATACGCCGACATACTTGAATTTCCTCAGCGCGGCAACCGGAATGTTTGTAAACAACAATGTGGTACACGATCTAATGACATTGTTCAGAGATCACGGCGACACGCTTGCCATGGGGACGGTTGGGCCTGAAGTACGTTCGACAATCGCGTTCATGTTGAACTATCATCCCGGCGCGATTGCATCGGGCGTGACCACGGCAGGTCAGGTGTCGACAGGCTATCTCCTCGCGACACGGGGAGTAATCGTGCGCGCAATCTCTGTCGGAGCGGTGTTCTTCGGGGCGATGACTTACATTGGCAACGGGCCGAATTTCATGGTGAAGAGTATTGCTGAGCAGACTGGAGTGCGGACGCCATCATTCATTTCTTACATAGCGAAGTTTTCGGTCCCGATCCTTTTGCCGATATTGGTTATCGTCTGGCTTTTGTTTTTTCACGGTTGATGCGCGACGCGTGCGGGCAAGACTAAGCCGGTCCTCGGCTGTGTCATGGCGCGGATGCGCGTGATTGTTTGCCTGAGAGCGCTTCTCCCTAAGCTACATCTCAAGAGCAACATCGCAGAGTCGCGGAGCGACAAGTTCGCCTCCGCGCACTCTGTGTCTTTGTTGTATATTGGCGCGTTCGCGTACGGATCATCAGGGAGCGCAAGCTCCTTTAGAGCACAACCCATTGAATCGTATTTCGTGGCCATCCGCCTTTGAAAGGAGATTCGATTTGGACCGGCGATGTTGTCCTCCCGTAAAGAGTCACGATGCAGGTAAGGGGGATGCTTTTTTTTCCGGGAGAACCGAGCGATCTTCGTATCGAGGGGGCTAGAAGGGGGAAGTTGCAGTATTTAGACATTAAAAATTTTTCACAAATGACTTGACAATAGGAGTCTCCGGCAGTAGATTATGCTCGGTTAAGTTACCGTTTAAGTCAACGGTTAACCATTCGCTTCGTTTGAGAAACGTCGCCAGTTCTACCCAAATTTGACTTCGATGCTGGTTGATCCTACGGCTCCTCCTTGTCAAAATTGCCGATATCTTAACAAGGGGAATCGCGGCCCCGTTAACATCTTTTCACAGTCGCCGCCTCAGGAACCTCTCTCTCGCATCGGGACTTCACACGACCTGCCTTCGTCCGGAGGTCTTCAGAAAGGAGGAAGTACGTACATCCGCTTTGGTATGAGCTTAAGGTGAGCGATGATGCATTTTAGATTACAGCTTCTTCTTATCGCTTCGCTGCTATCCTCCTCGTCGATCTCTCAAGCCGCACAAGGTACATCGGTCCATCAAGGAATTCATTCCTTTCTTGTTACAGCAACCAATCCCGCAAACGTTTCGCGACCCCAGGAAGTCATTTCCTTGGACCTTCAGAGAGTGAAGGCGAAGCATCCCTCTTTTAACCCGATGGCGTTTGAAATCACCTGTGCCGGAAAAATTGTCCCCACTCAAATGGATACCGATCCAATATCGGGGAGTCTCACTCGAATAATCGCCCTCGTTTCGTTCGTACGTAAGGAAAAGAAAAGACTTGAAGTATCGTGGATACCGGATACCGTTATTAATCGCGAGTTTCCGAAACTCACGCAGGCAGCCTTAGGGATGAAGGTAGGTTACAAAAAGGTGACCGGCTTCTATACGGGCGGGAGGTTCGTCGATGTCGATTCGACTACGATGCCGCACGATCATTTTGCGCACGACGCTCTATATAGGATTGAAGGGCCTGGATGGGAATCGGACAAGATTGCTTACAGGTACTATCTGGACTCGAGAAACAGGAATGATATTTTCGGAAAGAAGAAAGCCGAGTTGGTTCTGCAGAAGCTCGGAGTGAACGACCTCGTGTCTAACAGCATGGAGTCATATACTAAGATGCTCGACTGGGGGATGGATATCTTCAAGGTGGGTGAATCTCTCGGCATTGGCTCCATAGCGATCTGGCACGATTCAAAGGTGGTCACGGTGAGCGATGTTCGAACCGTGAAGTGCTATGTCGCAGAGAACGGCTCGATACTTTCAGGGATCTATACGCTGTATCTCGGATGGAAAGTCGGTAAAGCAGACTACGACTTGTATTCGCATCTTACGATATCCGCGGGGAGCAGGCTGACAGGAGTAGATTTGACGCTCAAAGGAAAACAGGTGGATTTGTGCACGGGTCTCGCGAAACATGAGGACTGCGATTTTATCCGCACTCCTTCCACGCAACGGGGAAGATGGGCATACATCGCCTTATACGGCAAGCAGAGTCTCTCCGACGACGATCTCGGCATAGCCGTGTTTTACAGATCGGCCGATCGTGTGAAAGTAACCGAGGACTCTCTGAGCGATATCGTGATCCTTCGCCCGCAAGAAGGGCAACTGACTTATTATTTCGGAGCGGCGTGGCAGCAAGAACCGGGAGGAATCAAGAACGAGAATGAATTCAAGGCGTACCTTGAACGGACACTCGTGAGACTCGACAACCCGATAGAAGTTGAACTATGAATTTTTATGTGATCCAACAAGCCAGTAGTTGCAGGAGAAAGAAATGACAAGACTCTCATTTCGAAAGTTAGTTGAAATGGTTTGTACTCTAGCGGTGATTCTAGTAATGAGTGCAGGGTATGCCAATGCTCAGACTCAGAGCCGAATCCAGGGCACCGTCACCGATGCCAAGACAGGTGAGCCTCTCCCGGGGGTGAACGTCTTCGTAGTTGGGACTAACCTGGGTGCGGTTACCGATCTTAACGGAAAATTCTTCGTCGTCAATGTGCCAGTAGGCACATACGATGTGAAGGCGTCCATGATAGGATATAGCCCAATGCTGGTCAAGGGCGTGTTGGTGTCTCTGGACAGGGTGGCAACCGTGAATTTCGCGCTTACCGCCTCAGCGATACAAACGAGCGAGGTGGTAGTCACGGCCCAGAGGAACCAGCTGCACCAGGAAGTGTCGTCGACACAAATTGTTTCTACCGCTCATGAAATTATGAGCACCGCCGGGGTGCGGGAAATAAACACGTTCCTTGCCAAGCTGCCCGGAATCTCCACGACCGACAACGGTTTTATCACGATTAGAGGCGGTACCGCCGACCAGGTCGGTACGCTCGTTAACGGACTCTCATATGACAACGCGGCGGTCGGTAACGCCGAGACGAGCATCCCGCTCAGCGCTATTGAGCAGGTGTCGGTGTTGTCCGGCGGTTATAACGCTGAGTACGGAAACTTCAGGTCAGGGCTGATTAACATAACGACCAAGTCGGGTACCCCGAACGCGTATCACGGCACTTTCAACATATCCGCCGACCAGGCCCACATGCGCAGATTCGGCTCGTCGCTCTACGATCCCAACAACGCCTTCCTGGCGCCTTATCTTAATCCGGTCGTGGCCTTCACCGGCACCCAATCAGGTGCGTGGGATCAGTACCAGCAAAATCAGCATGCGTCCTTTGACGGCTGGATCGCGGAAGCTAACAAATACAACCAGGGAAAATCGCTGGATCAACAGGCTTCCCCTCTGGAACTCTACCTCTTGACGTCATGGATGACTATGACCGTACCAGAATATCAGGGCCTACAACAGCAAATCGCCGCCAACCCCGCCATACTTGGAGGCATGACTGTCGCGCAGGCGGATTCGATGATGAATGCGACCAGAAGTGCTTTCGCCAATCACGCGAACAGTGAAGGGGGAAGTGATTACAACCTCGATGGTGGTTTCGGCGGACCGATCCCATTCGTGAGCAAAGCTCTCGGCGACGCCACCTTCTATATATCGAACAACACAAGGAATACCAACTACGTCGAGCCCGTCACGCTCAACAGTGACTTCTCATCGACTTCGCTGTTAACCATGAAGTCAACGCCCTCCAGCACGATGACAATTACGCTCAACGGTTTGTGGAAACGTGAAATCGGCGTGAGCCCGATAAGGCCTGCCTCGGGGGACGAACCGAACGTTGGCGGTCGCGGCGGGTTCATGCAGCAGAATGACCTGAACTGGGTTTTTGACAACGCCGGACTGAGCGGCGATCATTATAATTATCTTTATGATCCGTCGTACTTCCCGATACTGAATCAGACAACACTCCTTACAGGTGTCACGCTGAACCAGATGATTTCGAAGAGTACTTATTACGATGTAACCCTTAGCCGGCTTGCTATCAGCGATTATTCTCCGACTGGCGACAACAGGGATACAACGATGATCACTCAGATCGGCCCCTTTAATCTCGATGAGTCTCCTTACGGGAAGCTGCAGTTCGCTCCGAAACACAGTGTCAACGGCTATACATTCCCGAGCTACGACACGCCGATCGGGATGTCGATTTTCAGGTTCAGAAGCAAGGAGGGCGATCTGCACGACAATTCAAAAACGTACCAGTACCAATTTAAATTCGACTTGTCGTCGCAAATCGGGGATCATAACTTTGTTAAGACAGGTCTCGAATACAACTCAATTATATTGGATCACAATTTCTGGGAGCAGTGGAATAGCAACGCATACAACACGTATGAGTTCAACTACCACAGGACTCCGAGTCAGACAGGGCTTTATGTCCAGGACCAGGTCAATTACCAGGGGATCGTGGCTAACCTCGGCGTCCGCATGGATTATTATTTCGGCGGCGGGGGCGTATGGCCCAGCCAGCCGTTTGTCTCGGTGTTTCAGCCTCAGGCGGTTGACTCGACACTGTATTCCTATCTGAATACCGGGCAATCATATATCTGGAATCTTTGGAACCAGTACAACTCAACTCATCCCGGATTCCTTCAGAAGGTGAAGAACTTCCTTACGATTAGTCCGAGGATCGGACTCTCGTTCCCAATAACCGAACTGTCCAAGTTCTATTTCAACTATGGGCAATTCAGATCCAATCCTCCGTACTACTCGATGTATGAGTTCACTTATCGGTATACGAAGAATGGTTTGTATCAGATGTCAAACCCGAATCTGGAACCTCCATTAACGACATCATATGAATTAGGCGTAGAGTATGAGGTGGCTCCAAGTACGCTTCTGAGAGTTTCTGGCTATTACAAAGACGTGTTCGGTCAACAGGGAACTGTGTATTATCAGACGATCAGTTCGTCGCTCGGCCTGGACTATAAAGGTTACGCCAACAATGAATACCAGAGTATCCAGGGTCTTGAGATCAACCTATCGAAGAGCGACAACTCATGGTTGACCGGATGGATCAACTTTAACTACGCGCTCAGCAAAGTCGGAAATACCGGAATCGAGACCTATTACGATATACCGGTTTCAAGCCAGGCCAATCTTTATCAGAACAATGAGCAGCCGACTCTTCCTAGGCCGAAGCTTAACGCAGACATAACTTTCCGGTCGCCTGAACATTGGGGGCCGCAGATCGGCGGCCTCGATGTTTTCGGGGACTGGAGTCTAGATTTCTTCGCGTCGTGGGAAGCAGGCGGTTACTTCACATGGAACCCATTGCTGACTTTTCCGAACCCTTCGGACAATTACCAGTGGCCGTCTTATTACAGCCTGGATATGAAGTTGACGAAGAATTTCAAGATCGCAGGTCTCGATGTGGCGGCGTATCTAAACGTTACGAATGTACTGGACCTGAAGGTGGGCGAGTGGGGGAACATGTACGAGTTCTCGGGTGACCTCACTCCGCCAGCGAATTCCAATCAGGCAGGCTGGGGTTATAACAGCTCAGATGAGGCTCTCTACCTGGCTTCGCTCCACCTACCGATGTATAATTCCCCGGCATATGATGTCCTGCGCGCCGCCAACCCGGGACTCTTTATACCGGGTCATGATCAGATCGGAGATCTGAGGTCCGCCAGCAAACCTTACATCGACAACCCGGACTACAGTTTATTCCTTTACAACCAGCCTCGCGATATCTGGCTCGGTATACAGGTCAACTTTTAAAGTTTAGCGAATGGAGATTCTCATGATATTTCTAAGAGAAAATACGTTGTCGCGGCTCGCCACTGTTGTGTACTTGAGCACGATGCTTCTTCTATTCTCCGGTTTGAAAAGCATGGCGCAGAGTCAATCCCCCGAGCTCCAGTCGACAACCATCAAGCTGGGGCATCTCTGGCTTGGCATGCCGGCTAACGGAGGGAATATGAACTTCAATCCAACCGGCGGTTTTTTCCCGAACGATTACAGCATCGCCGCCGACCGTGCCCAGTACGCTCAGGCTTTCACTGGAGCGGGTATATTTCTGACAGCGACCCACTGGTTCAACCCACTGACAGATTCTGTCGAGAACGTCGCGGTATACTCGTTCGTAACAGACTCCCTGCCGGTGGGCAAGGTAGTGGTTCCATTGACGAATTACCTGCGATACAATTACCCGTCTCTCCAGACCGGACCAATACAGGGAGGCGCTTCGCTTTTCGGGACGTATAATCCTTCCTATCCAGGTTTCAAGGATCACACTTATGACGAAGTCGCGAATGTGGTAGACTCGACGATTCTCGGCGTGGAGTGCGACCGGACAGTATATGTCTGGTCTCAGAACTACAACGATGACTATGTGATCACCGATCTCGTGTTCACCAACGTCGGAGGCGACACGCTTGACAGCCTATATATAAATATGCAGGAGACGGGCGCCAACATGCTCTACTCGAACGGGAGCAATCCAGCGGGAACGTTCGACCCAACGATGGTTTGGCAGCACTATTACGGCGGAAAACCCGGTGATACCGCGCGCGTGTTCTACGAATATAGCGCCGACAATCCCCACACCGCCGGTGATAACATGGGAGCGCCACAGGTCTCGCAAAACGGACGCCTCATCGATCCCAACATGCTTTACTACGCCATCCTTCACGCTTCGAAGGCGCCGTATACGGACTCAACTCAGGACGTCGACGATCCGCTTGAGCCCAAGGTGACTTACATGGGCGTCGCCACCGCGATTCCTTTCACGCAGACCAACGACATTTACGGCAACAAGAATTTTTACGCGATACGGGGTGCCTTCTCTGCGCTATATCCCGAGCCCGGTCAGTATTCCGGTACATATCACGAGATCAACACTGATCAGCTTGGCACCGCTGACTATACAAATAATCCCGCAGGACAATATGAAGGAGTCTCATACCGCAGTTGCAGCTTCGGCCCTTACACATTCTACCCAGGGCAGAAGATCCACATCGTTTATGCAAGCGGCTACGCGGGGATTGGGTACAAGCTCGGCGCGAAGGTCGGTAGGGCATGGCTCGACGGAACACTAAAGGATCCGCCTAATGCTTCTCAGATTCCGGGATGGAACACTGAGACCGGTCTGTTCCCGAGCGAGTTCAAGTTCCCCTCCGGAGCTACGGCGGTCGACAAGGCGAAGGACCGATGGATCAGTCTCGGCATCGACTCCGTTATGCTCAGCGCCTCGAGAGCCAAGTGGAACTATGAGCACAACTACGATATTCCGCAAGCTCCCCCTCCTCCTCAGACCGCGACGATCACAGTCACAAGCGGAGCGATTAAGATTCAGTGGTCCGATCCGCAAGCTGAGGCAATGCCGAACTTCGACGGATACAGGATCATGAGAAGGATCTCCGACTTTGATACCGTTTCGTATGTGCCGATCTATGATTCGGATTCCACCGATATCGCCACGACGCACACTTTTTATGATTCGATCGCATACTACGGCGCGCAAGTGTTCTACTACGTTCAGTCGAAGGCTAGGATTGGTCTGAACGACATGAACGCCGATCCCACCACGCGCGGGCAAATGATGTATAGCAGCAGGGCGCTGTTCCCGAACATTTACTATGTCGCCCCTTCGAACTTTCCACAGAATGACCTCTCAAAAATCAGGATTGTCCCCAATCCGTATAACATAAAAGACCCGCTTCTACTCGGTACTAATCCTGGTCTTGGGTTGAGCAGTACTGGCGGGAGAGGCATAACGTTCTATAACCTTCCGGCCAGATGCTCGATCAAAATATTCACGGAGAACGGCGATCTTGTGATTTCTCATGAACACGGCGCCTCAGGAAATGCCTTAGGCAGCTGGACATGGGATATGCTCAGCAAGAACCAACAGGCGGTGTACAGTGGGGTATATATCGCGGTCTTCCAGACGCTTGAAGGTGGAATGTCATATCAGAAATTCCTAATCGTGCAGTGACCAGGGAAAGGAATTGATAAAATGAATCAGAATAGAATAATGCTCGCAATGCTCATTGTGTTTGGCTTGTCGGGCGCTGCGTTCGCTCAGGTGAGCCTCAGCAAAGTTGGCCAGAGCACGATGGACTTTCAACTGGTAAGCATCTCGCCAGTGGCAAGCGCCATGGGAGAGGCTTATACCGCTGTCGGCAAGGGTGCAGACGCGATCTTCTATAACCCGGCCGCCATGGCGGAAATGAATACGAAGTTCAACGTTGCCCTCGATTATACACAATGGATCGCGGACATAAACTACTACGCCGGAGCCGTCGCCTGGAACTTTGACAATTACGGCGCGGTCGGACTTAGCTTCCTTTCGGTCGATTACGGAACGATCTATGGAACCAGTATCAATCCGCTGGGAGGATATATCGACAATGGACCGGTGACGAACGTCGGAGCTTACTCGATAGGACTCTCGTATGCCAAATATATAAATACCCAATTTCTCGTGGGCGGTAACATGAGGTTTGTCGGCCAGAACCTGGGCGACAACACTTTCTATAATGGCGTCTCGATGAAGAACAATGCGACAAAGCTTGCGTTCGATCTTGGCGTCAAGTACTACACGCTTTGGAACGATTTCAGATTCGGTATGGTCATTAGAAACTTCTCGTCGGACATCACGCGTGAGTATTACGCCGAACAGCTCCCCCTGACATTTACCATGGGGGCCGCCATTGACCTTCTCGACTTCTTCAATAAAAGTAAGGACAAATCCACTTCGCTCACATATGCGATGGACTTCGTTCACTCGAATAGCCATTCCGAGGAACTGAACATGGGACTTCAGTACAAATTTCTCGGTATGCTCTCGCTGAGAGGTGGTTACCAGACCAACCGTGATCTGCAATCCTGGTCCGCGGGAGTTGGAGTCAATACCACCCTGGCGGGGAACCAGCTCGAGGTGAATTATTCCTATTCTCAAATGCAGATATTCAGCGGCGTCAACAGGTTCTCAGTGATAATGTCGTTCTAAAGGCATACAAAAGGCATATTAAGAATGAAGAGCTCACTACTGGTCCTCATATTTGCCGCTTCGGTGGTCTCATCCACGGCATTGTGCGGGGAACGGCCTGGCTTGTCGGGACCTCCTGTACCACATAACGGTGTTGAACGAGTCCCATGGTCGGTCCGCATGACAGAGGCGCTTCTTACCAGACTTCCTCGTTACCTTACCTACGATAGCACGATGTCGTGGAACTACGAGGAAGGAGTTCTTCTCCATGCCGTTTGGAAAGTGTGGGAGAAGACGGGGAACAGGAAGTACTACGATTACGTGAAGAGAAGTATAGACTATTACGTAAACGCGAATGGGGCGATAAAGACTTACGACTTCGATAAGTTCAGGCTCGACGACATTGCGCCCGGCAGGGTAATACTGGACTTGTACGGCTCGACGAAAGAGAAAAGGTATGAGAAAGCTGCGTACCTATTGAGGAAGCAGCTCGGTGAACAGCCGCGGAACAAATTCGGCGGATTCTGGCATAAGAAGATCTATCCGAATCAGATGTGGCTCGACGGCGCTTATATGGCTGAACCTTTCTATGCCAAGTTTGCTGAAATATTTCATCAACCGTCCGATTACAATGACATCGCTAGACAATTCATACTGATGGCAGATCATAACCGTGATCCGATAACGGGGCTGTTCTATCACGCCTGGGATGCGTCGAAGAAGCAGGAATGGGCCAATCCGAAGACCGGCGATTCTCCGACTTTCTGGGGACGATCCATGGGATGGTACATGATGGGACTTGTGGACGTCCTGGA
>JAJYRM010000084.1 GCA_021794075.1 Bacteroidota bacterium
GCTTCTTCATCCTCCTTGAGCTCAGGCTTGGTCATGGCTCGCTTTACCAGATCTTTTGCCTCCTCGATCAAGCCTGTGTCCTGTTTCGGCTTCGCGTCTTCACGGACAATTTTCACCGGGGCTGCCTCAGCTTTCGAGCCGTTCTGTTTCTCTGAGGCGGGCCTCGCGACCTTCACACGCCCCGCGGCCTCTTTGCCGCTTCTCATAGACGCGAACGAACCTTTGAGAGATTCTCCAATCCATGCCGCAGCCGAGCCGAGCGCGTCGATAAGTTCGCGCGGAGAAATCTTCAGAGTATAGACGATAAGTGCGAAAATGAGTAGGAAGATGAAGCCGCCTCCACCGACGCCGCCGAACGCGCGAGTAAGCGATGTGCCGGCCTGCAAACCGATTAGCCCGTACCATTGGGTCCCGAACATGTCGGAACCGATCAACGTCTTCAGATAGCCGGAAAGGATGGCGATCGCCGCCGCGTAAAGAAGCACCATAGTGCTGACACGCGCGGCATTCCGGTAATCCTTCTTGGCGAGCGCGGTCCAGCTGAAGATGAACAGTACCACAGGAAAGGCTATCGAGAAATAACCTAGGGTGTAATTGACAAAGAAGTGGGAGATATATGCGCCAAAGAGTCCCAGCCAGTTATTTATCGTCGCGGCCTTCGCGCGGACGGTTTCGTCTCCGATGAGAAGTCTGAAAGTATCGAAGAACCCGATCTCCGACCTCGCGTCGTCCGCTGGTGAAAATGAGAGGATGCTTAGTCCGACCAGGATGGATATTACCAGAAGGGAAAAATTTATTACCTCGGAGCGGATTGAGTTCTTCTGCTTCTTCTTTCCGTTCCTTTCCTTTAACTCTTTTTCTTCAGCCATCTATAATTATGGGGTTTGCCCGGTATTTGATTGGATAGGTGAGCCGGATTGCTTTATCCTGACGACGAGTCCTGATACTACAGGCACGACAGGGACGCTGTCGACTTCGGCGCAGAACTTAAGGTCTTCGAGAAATCCGATAGAGATCAGATACTGCCCGTGGTCGGATTTCTTCATCATTCCGAGAATACTCTTTTTGAAATTTTTGTATAATATCAGCGCAGTCAACGCTGCGTCTTCTGTATCGACGTCGGTAACTTCCTTGACTTTTGATATGATCATCCCCGCGCAGGTGGCATCTTCAATGGAGAATGCGCCCTGCCTGCCGGAACAAAGTATGGTCCAGGTGCCGCCGACCTCCACAATTGCCTCTACAATGGCAGTGACGTTGACGAAGCTCGCGACGAGAGCGGTCGAAGCGTACCTGCACTTGTGAATCGCGCCGGCGCCGTTCGTGGTCGTGAAGATGATTGACTTGTTCCTGACCTTCTCGGGCGTGTACTCTGCAGGCGAATTGCCGAGATCGAAGCCGTCAATTTTCTTCCCCTGCCGCTCGCCGCCAAGTAATCGGGAATCGCTGCTAAGGTTCGAGGATATTTTCGTGGCATTCTCGATGTCCGACGTCGGAATCACCTCTCGAGCCCCGTTGCTCAAAGCCGTACAGATGGTGGTTGTAGCCCGCAGGACATCTATTATTATGACATTTCTCCCGCGCATTCCAAGCTCATCGATCCCCGCGGGCGAAAAGAATACTTCGATCTTCATCTATTCTCTCAATTCTTCTTCGAAATAAACGGCAATTTCACGACGTGCGCGCGCGTTTTCTTTCCGCGGATGTCGACATATATCTCCTTGTTCTCCGCGACGAGCGAGGCATCGAGGTAGCCCATGCCGACTCCGACTCCAAGCGATGGTGCAAAAGTCCCGCTGGTTACGATGCCCGCCTTGTTGCCATCGGAGGTCGAATGGATCGTGTAGCCGTGTCGTGGAATGGCATTCTCATCCATCTTGAAGCCGACAAGCTTTCGGGTAACATTCTGCTTCGCCTTTACAATCGCTTCCTTCCCGAAAAAATCACCTTTGTCGATCTTAGTGATCCAGCCGAGCCCTGCCTCGATTGGATTTGTGCTCTCGTCGATGTCGTTGCCGTAAAGGCAGTATCCCATCTCGAGCCTCAGCGTGTCTCTAGCGCCGAGTCCGATGGGGAGGATGCCGAATCCCTTGCCTGCGTCGAAGATCGCTTCCCACATCCTTCCGCAGTCTGCTGCTTTAGCGCCGAAAAACACTTCGAAGCCGACCTCTCCGGTGTACCCTGTCCGAGAAATAATCGCGTCGATACCTGCAATCTTTCCCTCGGCGAAATGGTAGTATTGCATCGCCGAGAGGTCGATGTCTGAAATCTTCTGAAGAGTCTTCGTGGCGTCGGGTCCCTGGATGGAAAGGAGGGCGGTTGCGTCGCTCGCGTTTTCGAGTTTCACATCGCCGCTCTTTCTCGACGAGAACGCGTTGAAATCCTTATCGATATTGGAAGCATTCGCCACTATCATGTACGCGTTTTCGAGTTTGTAAATTATAAGATCGTCGAGGAGGAGGCCGTTTTCGTTAACGAGCGCTGTGTACTGCGCCCTCCCTACGGTCAGCTTGGTAACATCGTTCAACGTATTCCGTTGAAGAAAGGCTTCGGCGTCTTTGCCGTGCACAAAAAATTCGCCCATGTGGGAGACGTCGAACACTCCGACGTGCTCACGCACCGCCTTGTGTTCATTGACGATCCCCGAGTATTGTATGGGCATTTCAAATCCGGCAAACTCGACTAGCTTGGCGCCGAGTTTCCTGTGAATCTCGTTGAACGGTGTCTTTTTCATTTCCTGTTCGTCTTTTTCCAATCAGATAGAAATTTTTCGAGTCCGATGTCGGTCAGCGGATGCTTTATCAGCTGGTCGATCACTTTGAAAGGCATCGTCACGACGTCGGCTCCGAGCAATGCCGCGTCAACGACGTGCATCGGGTGCCTCACGCTGGCTACGAGCACTTCCGTGTCGAATCCGTAGTTACCGTAGATGGTTACTATCTGTTCGATGAGTTCCATGCCTTCAGTGCTTATGTCGTCGAGCCTTCCGATGAATGGGCTTATGAATGCCGCTCCAGCCTTCGCGGCAAGGAGGGCCTGGCTCGGGGAGAAACAGAGCGTGACGTTCGTTTTGATTCCTTCCGCCTTCAGTCTCTTAACCGCCTTCAATCCGTCTTTTATAAGTGGAATCTTGACCACAACGTTGCTGGCGATCTTTGCCAGATCATGAGCTTCGTTCATCATACCTTCAACATCGGTTGAGACCACCTCAGCGCTCACCGGTCCCGGGACTATCTTGCAAATTTCACCGATTAGCTCTTTGAAACTTATATCATATTTTTCTTTTGCCACCAGGCTTGGATTTGTGGTGACTCCGTCGAGTATTCCGAGCTCGGCCGCTTCCTTAATCTCGTCAAGGTTTGCCGTGTCTATGAAGAATTTCATTAGTATTACCTCCAGTTACGTTCATTTAATCCTGCGGAACAAGGTCAATAACATCTAGCCATGTCAAATCGTTGCTTGTCCTCTTCTGTATTTGAATAGGGCAAATTAGCAATCTGGGGGCTAAAATGAAAGGGGAAGGGGGAGGCCCGTCGGGTTCGTTCTTCCAATGCTGGCATTGAAGTCCGCGTCGGAAATAATGATTGGCTCGCCAGGAGCAGGCTTACGCGGTCTGGATATGCTCAGGATAAACATCGAAAGGAGAAACTTCATGCTTCATTTCTCGATCAAGTATCGGGTTAAACAAAAAAAACGGGACACCAGGAAGATCTCTGAAGTGTCCCGCTTTGCTCCACCACAATTTTGTGGCTAAGTGTCCGCTCGCTAATCGGCGAGCATACGCTCCACTGCCGCCTTTACAAATTCCCTGAACAAAGGATGAGCCTTTGTCGCGCGTGACTTCAGTTCAGGGTGGAATTGGCAGCCGACGAACCATGGATGATCCGGTATCTCAACCATTTCTACAAGTTCGTTATCGGGAGAGAGTCCGCTGAATTTCATCCCTTCGTCGGCGAGCTTCCGTCGGAACTTGTTGTTGACTTCGAAACGATGCCTGTGGCGCTCGCTTATCACCTCGGTTCCATAAGCCTGATAAGCTTTTGTCCCTTTCTGGAGCATACATATATAGGCTCCGAGCCTCATCGTACCACCTTTTTCTTTCACATTCTTCTGTCCCGCCATTATATCTATGACATTGTGCGAGGTCCTCTTGAATTCCGTCGAGTTGGCATCCTTCCATCCGACGACGTGTCGCGCGTATTCGATGATCGCGGTCTGCATGCCGAGGCAGATGCCGAAGTAAGGTACTTTATTGACTCGGGCGTATTCGATTGCCTTGATCATCCCTTCGATCCCGCGCTCTCCGAATCCTCCCGGTACGAGGAGTCCATCAACGTCTGAAAGGTGCGCGTCGGCGCCTTCCTTCTGAACGTCCTCTGCCGCAATCCACTTCAGCTCGACCTTCGCGTTATTTTCAGCGCCCGCGTGGATAAATGATTCTCTTATGCTTTTGTACGCGTCAAGAAGTTCGGTGTATTTGCCGCAGACTCCAATCCTGACAGTGTGCTGCGGGTTTTTTATGCGCTGTACAAGCTCTTCCCAATCTGAAAGGTTTGGCTCCTTTGCGTTAAGGTTTAACTTTTGCAACACGATCTGGTCGAGTCGCTGCTTCCGAAGTATAAGTGGCATTTCGTAAATCGTCTCGACGTCGCGTCCCTCGATCACGGAATCGGGCTCGATGTTAGTGAACATGGCGATCTTCTCCTTGAGATCGCGCGTGATCCGCTTGGAGGTCCTGCAGATTAGTATCTCCGGCTGGACGCCGATCTCCAGGAGGTTCTTAACGCTGTGCTGCGTCGGCTTTGTTTTAATCTCGCCTGCCGCTTCGATATAAGGGACCAGCGTGACATGAATATTCAGGGCGTTTTTCCTCCCGACCTTCAGCATAAACTGCCTCATCGCTTCGAGGAAGGGAAGTCCTTCGATGTCACCGACCGTCCCGCCGATTTCCGTGATGACGACATCGTAATTGCCGTTCTCGTAGGCCGCTGAGAAGCGCCGTCGGATTTCGTCCGTGATGTGCGGAACCACCTGCACGCAAGCTCCGAGATAATCGCCTCGTCTCTCCTTGCTAATCACCTCGTAGTAAATCTGGCCGGTGGTCGTATTACTCGCGCGAGTCGTGGTGACGTCGAGGAATCGTTCATAGTGACCCAGGTCCAGATCCGCTTCCGCACCGTCGTCAGTCACGTAGACCTCACCGTGCTGGAACGGGTTCATGGTACCGGCATCGACATTTATATATGGATCGAATTTCTGCATCGCGACCCTGAGTCCGCGGGCTTTCAAAAGCAGGCCGAGTGACGCCGCCGCTATCCCTTTTCCAAGCGACGATACAACGCCGCCAGTCACAAAAATATACTTAACGTTACGCCTTGCCAATTGCACTCCTCTTTCCTTTTGAGGTTTTGTTCATCATGTATTCTTCTACCGCCGCAATGTCCGAAGGGACGTCGACTGAAATTGTGTCTTGTTCAACTACAGCGACTCTTATGTTGTGCCCGTTTTCAAGGACACGGAGCTGTTCCAGCTTCTCTGCCGACTCGAGCGGCGTCTCGGTCAGCCTTGTTAATTTCTTCAGAAATTCTCTCCGGTAAACGTAAATACCGAGATGCTTCAGGAACCCGCAGCGCGAAAGGTACTCGTCGCGGTCGACGCCTCTGAGGTGAGGGACTACGGACCTCGTGAAATAAAGAGCGTCTCCGTTTCTCGCCAGGACAACCTTCACGACGTTTTCCGATTCAAGAAGCGACCTGTCGGTGATTTTCACCGCGGCCGTCGACATGACGCTTTTCGAAGACTTCGTGAGGGCCGAGATTACCGCGTCTATTGTCGAAGGCGAAATCACAGGTTCGTCTCCCTGGATGTTTGCGATGATGTCGGCTTTGATCTTCCTCGCAGCCTCAGCGCATCGGTCGGTGCCGCTTCTCAGGGATGACGAAGTCATAATGTATTTGCCGCCGAATTTCTCGACAACATCGGCGATTCGCCGGTCGTCGGTGGCAACATACACTTCATCGACCCTTCTCGCTTCGCTTACCCGCTCATAAACATGCTGTATCATCGGCTTCCCGGCAATCAGAGCCACCGGCTTCCCGGGAAATCGCGACGAAGCATACCGCGCAGGGATGAAGGCGACAGTTTTTAATGTTCGTGTAGACATCGTACTCGTCTACCTGTCGATCACTTTCGGGACTTTGAAGAATTGGTCCGTGTGAGACGGCGCGTTCTTCAGAGCCTCTTCAGTGGGGAGCGATTCCCTCACTCTGTCCTCGCGCAAGACGTTCTGAAGCTCGATCACGTGGGAGAGAGGCTCGACATTAGTAGTGTCCAGCTCGTTCAGTTTATCCATGAACGATAGAATCTCGTTGAATTGTTCCGTGAATCCCGTCTTCTCGTCTTCAGTGAGATTGAGCTTCGCCAGTTTCGCGATATGCTCCACGTCTTTTATTGTTACTGCCATTATCTAATCTCCTTAGTGCGCCTATAACGCAACAGGGCGCGTTCTATTTTCTTAACTTACAGAAATTTCTTCGACAGAATAGTAAATGTCGTCTCGGGTGAGGATCAAGCTGATACCTCGACTGAGAGGGGATATCCTTTCGTGTAATTCCTTTCTATGATTTCGCGAACCCTTCGCATGAGAGTCAAAGCTCCCTGCCTGTCGCGATAGTCGTGCGGATCCAACGGTGAATCCACGAGAATTGTAATCGCGCCCTTGTTTATGCGAAGTTCTCCCTTTCTCATAATCCTATAGCTTCCGAGTATCGTCAAGGGTACGACCGGGACGCCTGCCTGAGCGGCCAACGCGAATGCTCCTCGCTTGAATGGGAGAAGGTTCCCATCGGCTGTCCGCGTCCCTTCTGCGAACAAAATCACGCTCTCTCCGCCCGAAATTCTTTCCGCTGCCCTTTCGAGACTGCGCGCCGCATCGATCGGCCTCTTTCGGTCTATCATTATGTTGGCGCGGGCTATGGACCATCCGAATATCGGGATACGCGATATCTCCTTCTTGGCGACGAACCTGACATGTCTATCTATTACGGCTACTACCGAAGCGATATCGAGCAGACTGGCATGGTTCGATACATATATATATGGCTTCGACCTGTCCAGTTTTTCCAGGCCGACGGCTTTCACATCTATTCCTGTAGCGATGAAGATTGCCTTCGCCCACCAGTATGCGATGAAGAAGAAAGCTTTGTTTTTGCTGTCGAAGGGAATCCAGATGAAGTAGATCGTGCCGAGGATAATTGTCACGATGAACGCCGTGACGGCACCGAGAAAGAATCTCATTTGGCGCTTCCTTCATTTCGCGCGCTTTTGATGGGGACCTTTTCGTCGAGCGCGGCTCTTATCCTTGCTCCGATTGATGGGTGGCTGAAGAATATCTTCTCGATCCATGCTGGTGGGTTTTCCGGCGTCATATTCAGCTTCCCGAGCTTCCTCATGGATTCGGCGAACTCGTTCCGCATCCCTGTCGTTTCGAGCGCGAACATATCCGCTTCGTGTTCGATCTTGCGAGAATAGAAGTTCCCGAACGGCGTTGCGATAATGCCGAACAAAGTGACCAGTAAAGCAAGAAATGGTATTGCCTGCAAGCTGTATAAAGGATGTCCCAGGGTCGCCGCATACGATGAGTACGCCTTTGCCATAACGAAGAATCCCACGAGACTGGCCAGTCCGCTCGCTACTATTCCCTTCATCATATGGTGCTTGACAAGATGACCCAGCTCATGAGACATCACGACCTCGATCTCGTCGTCAGAAAAATTTTCCAGGAGCGTATCACTAATTATTATCTTCCTCGTTTTGCCGAGACCGGTGAGCGCCGCGTTCGCCTTTTTTGTCTCCTGGCTCAGATTGAAAGAAAAGACGCCGCTCATTTTATACCCGAACCTTTCGACCAGCTTCTCGAGACGAGTGCCAAGCATCCCGTTTTCAATAGGTACCAGTTTGTAGAAGATCGGCAGTATCACGGTTGGAAAAAGCTGGGCAACGAGTATCTGGAAGAGGAAGAAGAAAGCGGCGAAGAGGAGCCACCAAGTTTCAGGGAAACGGACCAACAGGAAGTAGAAAGCCATCAGAATGATAAGGCCGAGGACGGCGCCGACGAGGGCGGCCTTCAGTTTTCGCCCGAGCCACTTTCCGAGGCTCTGAGTGGAAAGATCGAAGCGGTGTTCAAGAACGAACTCGCCGTAATAATCCAGCGGAAACTTGATTATCGACAGGAATATCTCCACCGAAAAGACGAAAACCAGGAAGCTTATACAGATGTTTTGGGAAACTTCAGCCAAAGAAACGAAAGGCTTCACCGCGCCGGTAAAAGTGAGAGCTGATAGATAAGCAACTGTCAAGACTATGCCTATTACGGAAAGAAAGATTTTCTTTTTGAGGTAGCTGCCAGATTGGGCGGGACTATCAGGAGACAGTGGGCGTGTAAAGTAGAAAAATTCTCGCTTCGAGAAATAGACTCCGCTTTGCACTTGATAAAATAAAGCGGGGAGGGGATAAAACCAAATTTAAGGTTCCGAGAGCGATGGACTCCTCTCGGATCGTCGCAGGTGGAATACACGAGAAACACGGATCTGCACAATGAATCCGTCAACGGCCAATTACTGCGTTTCTTGCGCGCCTTCACTGTACCGAATTTTTGCATAGCCTTCCGCCGGCTTCCGGTTCGTGTGAAGAAAAGACTTGCGCAATGGTTGACAACTTTGTATAATACCACTGTCGTGCTAGCGGACTACCGCAATATTCCTATGTAGCAATCCTGTTTGTTCGGAGGCGAACGACCAGTGGTCTGCTCGTTGTGATGTGTTGCAGGGATTACGGACTTTGCTTGTCAGGGAGGCAATGTTGAAAATCCCGGAAATTGTGGCGCTGAGCGTGGGCAGCCAGCCCCTTTCGCAGAAGTGTGTTCACCGCCTTTTAATTCCATTCCCATCCTATCCTCGCGGTGCTTCTCCATGTTGTGAACCCCGTCTACAATTCGATACTGAGTCGAAGTCCGTTCATTCAAAAGTAGTTCTGTGAAGTAGGTAGTCTGTGACAAAAGAATCGGCATAGAATGTATAACTACTTTGGGAGAAGCCAATGTCGTGGATTAGTTACAGATGCAGCAGGCGCGCGCGGCTGGCGTTAAGTGTCGTTCTATTGCTGGCGCAGCCGATTATAGCGTCAGCGACAGGTATCGTTAAGGGGAAAATTCTAGACCGGGAAACACGGGAACCGTTACCCGGCGCGACTGTACTCGTAAAGGGTACAAACATCGGCGCGGCATCGAACATTCGCGGGGAGTATACGATTTCATCCGTCCCTGCGGGGAGTCAAACGCTGACAGTCACTTACGTTGGGTACGTTTCAGTGTCCGTCGAGGTTCAGGTAGCTGACGGTGGAGAGGTTGGGAAAGATATATTCCTGCAATCGGGCGCCGTAACCGGCAAAACCGTTATCGTCACCGCTCAGGCTCAGGGGCAGCTTGGCGCGATCAATCAACAGCTTTCCTCAAACACGATCGAGAATGTCGTGTCGAAGGCAAGGATACAGGAACTGCCTGACGCGAGCGCGGCGGAGTCCATCGGCCGATTGCCCGGGATTTCGATTGACCGTTACAACGGTGAGGCTACGGGAGTAGGCATCCGTGGACTCGCTCCAAAATACAATACTGTCACCATAAACGGAGTAGCGCTTCCAGCGACGAACGATCAGGACAGGAGCGTCGACCTTTCTCTTATCTCGTCAAATTTGCTCGACGCCATCAGCGTGAAGAAAGCGATAACTCCTGATATGGACGCGGACGCGCTTGGCGGAACGGTGGACCTGCGTTTGAAAGAAGCTTCGGAGGGGATCCATGGAGACTTCACCGCGCAGGGAGGCTACAATTCACTTCGAGATTACTACGGCAACTACAGTACGAGTCTCAGTCTCAGCGGCAGGTTCATGAGGAACCGCCTCGGAGTGATCGCCAGCGGAAACGCGGATCGGAACAATCGTGACGCTGACAAGTTGAATGCCGGTTACAACACAACAGCGTCGAGTTTCATTGCCGATGATATTCAAGTGTCGAACCTGACGTTGAGGAATGAAGCGGCAATGAAGGATCGGCTCGGCGGGAGTCTCCTATTGGATTACGATATACCGCTGGGGAAAATTACCGGAAATGGTTTCTACAGCCAGGCCAGGACGGACGGAACTTACCGGCAGGATTACCTGGATTACCAGCATAACAGCCACTATTACCAATTAGAGGCGAACATATCAACAACTTCTCTCTATACCAGTGAACTGGGATTGAAACAGGATTTAGGATGGGTTAGGTACGACGCGAGCTATTCGCTTGCCGGTTCCAATACGAGAGAACCCAATGATCGCCAATGGCACTTTGTGCAGGAGTATTCGGCCTCCAGCGGGACGCCCACCGCGGCAATGCCGCTCGATATGGTCTACCAGCTTGAAACTCCCGATTCAATCGGTACCGGTCTGCAAGAGCTTTACGTCCTAAACAACAAACTTCTTGAGACGCAGCGATCGGCTCAGTTCAATATAGAGATACCGTTCACGATCACGAGCGACATCACGGGTTACATGAAGACCGGCGGCAAGTTCAAGTGGCTTAACAGGCGCTATGATCGGGAGCAATGGGGGGACAGCAATCTTCAATACGGTGGAGGGTGGCAGGGAGGAATATCGGATGTTCTGCACGCTCTTGCTCAAAGATATCCGAACGACTTCAACGTCTCCAGCGATTCAACATTGATATTCCAGAACAAAGGAGGAGTCTGGCCCCTTTATCGCTTCGCGTCCAACTACCAGCCTTCGAACTTTCTGGGCGGTCAATATCAGCTGGGGCAGATGCCCGACCTGAAGCTTATGCAGGAAATGACCGCGGTGTGGCAGACGCTTGGCGGGACAAACTGGATGTACTACGCGCTCAACTCCCTCGGATATGATTATGACGGTATCGAGCGATATCAGGCGGGATATATAATGTCCGAAATACGATTCGGCAGCCAGATAATACTCTTACCTGGAATCCGGTTCGATACAGATTATTCCAAATACCACGGCCAGAGTTTTCGCGAAGTAGTGACTAACGGCAGGATTCAACAGCCTCCCGGAGATATGCAGCACAATGAGAACGTGCGCACGAACATATTCTGGCTTCCGATGGTCCACCTGAAGATTATGCCGTTAGATTGGCTCACCATCCATCTGGCGGCCACCGAGACTCTGACGAGACCAGACTATTTCATGTACGCGCCGATAACACACATCAACCAGTACGGATCATACGTGTTTGCCGCGAATGGCGGTTTGAAAGATTCGCGCTCCAGGAACCTTGATGCTTCAATTTCGATATACCATAACTACGTTGGGTTTCTTAACGTCGCGCCGTTTTTCAAACAAATCGACAACTTGGTCCTTTATACTACGGTTCCGAAAATGGACACCAATGTGTACAACGCTATGAATGCGCAGCTGAATATTCCGCCTAGCTGGCTCGGCTCCGCTCCGCAGGTTGACACCTACATCAACAACCCATATCCGGCTACTTACAGAGGAATCGAATTCGACTGGCAGACACGTTTCTGGTATCTCCCCTCTTTCCTTCAGGGGCTTATATTTGATCTCAACTGGACCTACATCGTATCATCCATCAACGTTCAGCAGTTCAAGGATTCGGTTCTTACGGTGCCTAACCCAAACGGTCACGGCTTTTACCAGTTACTGAAATTGTACACGATAACCGCGACGGATCGGATGCCCGATCAGCCGGGACATTTACTCAACATGACGATGGGTTATGACTTCAAAGGCTTTTCGATCCGAGTGTCGTATCTCTATCAGTCCGACAAGGTCACTTTCATAGGACCGACTCCGCTCACAGACGCTTACACCTCGGCCTACGCCCGATGGGATCTGGCCATACAACAGAAGCTCAACGACTACACGAAACTCTACGCGAATTTCAACAACCTGAACAACCGACATGACGAAAGTCTTTTAGGATACCGGCAGATAAATCCCTCTTCTCTCCAGTACTATGGCCGAACGATAGACATCGGTATTCGATTTACGCTTTGAGAGATTTTAGGGGGACAAGATGACAGCGTATTGTAACGCCAACTAATAACCCAAAAAGGAGAAGTAAAACCATGAAAGCTCGATTCCATTTGGCGCTCACTTTGCTTCTCGGCGTAGCTTTGTTCATTCCCTACGAGCAAGCAAAAGCGCAAGTCACGCAGAGCGACACTACCAATGTCGTATCGGGAGACACGATGTATGTCGCTTGGATGCAATCGAACGGTACCCCGCGGATTAACGCTCTTTACGCGGCAGTGAAAGGGGACACGGTATCTGGAGGCGCAAGAGCAAACATGAAGCGGGTTTACGTTTTGAAGGCAAACGGCTCCTACTGGGAAGCCGACCCGATCGTGAACACGGGATTTCCGCTGACCATCGTAGGACAGCCGTACGGCAATACGGTGAGCGGCGACTGGCCGGCAGTACTTCAGCAGGTCGACCTCAGAGCAGATGGTACAGCAGCTGCAGGAGGCTTAATCACGGGGCAACACGATGTAACTATCAAGAACGTCTACATTTCCGGGCGTACCACTACGAACGGGGGGCAAACATTTTATCAGCCCTGTCAGATCAATGCAAGTAACCACAGATTTCTCATCGATAATTGTATCCTTGAGCAGAGCAATTTTGCCATCTTCGCATGGACGGGGACCCACAACGTAATTAACATCACAAACAATCACTTCCGCAACCTGCTTGAATCGCCGGTGACTCAGCAGTGGTCAGGGCGTGGGTTGTCGTTCTGGGCGGATCAGGATACGGTCATCATCGAGAACAACACCTTCTTCAACATCGGATTCGCTGCGTTCCAGGTTGAAAACGGGTCTGCCAACTATTTCAGATTCAATCACAACACGCTCGTGAACATCGGACGCGGTGTCATGTCGGGTTCCGGCGATTGGTGGCAGAACGCTTATTTCGCCAATAACCTGATCATCAACGGATGGTGGGAAGGTGAGGGGCAGGCTGACCTGACCGCGTCAGGACGTGACCCGAGAGAAAAGTACAGCGGTCTTTTCACCATAGGCATATTGCCGGCGGCATACGGTCCGGAACAGGGACGAAGAATAGTCATAACAAACACCTATGCTTATCTCGACCCTGTGTTCATAAATAAGTACGGGAGCACAGTCCAGCGCGCCTATTTCATAGATCCGGTTTCTGTGCTCGATTATCTGAGCCAGTACCCTGACCACATGAAGATCCAGGACACCGTATGGTTGAGCAATTTGCCGGCAGGTCTTGCGACATATCCGCTGTCGGACGCGGACTGGCAGAAGCCGCTTCGCGGTGTAACGGGCGCGACGATGGCTGACTCTATGTGGGGGATGATCACGCAGATCCGGGCGGGAAAGACCGGCGGAACAAATTATTTCTATCATCCTACGGTTCATTACAGTGACATTGCGTGGCCGTTGCCGGAGAACTTCACTTATACGGACGCGACCCTCATGAAAGCCGGCACAGATGGCCTCCCTATCGGAGACTTGAATTATTTCCCCGACAAGAAAACAGACTTTCTTAACAATCAGGCCGCTTATGTCCAGGCCATCGAAAAGATCGCGGGTGCCGTGACGATCTACCCGGTCGATTCGTCCATCGCCGCTAACTCTGCGACGCTTGGAGGAACCGCCGTAGTCGACACGAACAAAGGCCTGACGTACTACGATTACAACGGCGCCGGATCCATCACGTGGACGTTTAACGTGACAACTCCCGGCGAGTATGATACAAAGTGGTACGTTCACGAGACAGGCCGTGGTACCAGCGGTCCCGTCATCGCGATTAACGGAACAGAAATCCACGACAAGGCGCATATGTGGGGACAGTTTGTTTTTGACAACGCCCTCGGCGTATCCGCCGGTTTACCGAACGATCAGTGGATTTGGGTACCGATAACTGCTGATTCGGTAGGCGGTGCCGGGACGTGGTCGGCGGGAGATTCTGCAGCCTTCACCTTGAGCGCCGGTCAAAACACACTGTCAATCAAGTCCGGGGGATGGGGCGAGATGTACTTTGCAGAGGTCGATCTTGTCGTTCATGGCGGGACGGACACCATCAAGCTGAAAGCTCCGGACGCGGTCACCAAGTTCTGTACGCCGGGAGCCGTCGGGCTCAAGTGGGTGGCTACTTCGGGATTCAAATACGTGAAGCTCGGATCGGCGGGTACCATGACCTTTAACGTGAAAGCCGCTAAGGCTGGTAATTACCACTTGCGTGTTTTTGGCCAGAACTTCTCAGGCTCCGCGCAGGCATTCACGATAAAAGAAGGCTCGACGACCTTGGCGACGGCGTCATTGCCTAGAAAATCCGATTCGACCGGCGTAGACATTTTCTCCGATGCGTTCACACTGACAGCCGGCCAGCACAGCATCGTGGTTAGCGGAGCTAGCGCTAACATCGATTACATACAGCTGATATCTGAGGTCACGGGCATTAGGAGTCTGCCAGGTCAGCCGACTTCGTTCAAGTTGGATCAAAATTTCCCGAACCCGTTCAACCCGACGACGACCATCAGATACTCGCTCCTGCAGCGAGGTCTCGTCACGCTTTCGATTTACAACGTGCTTGGCCAGAAGGTCGAGACGCTTGTGTCGCAAGTGCAGGGGGCGGGAAACTACGAGGTGAAGTTCAACGCCAGCAAATTCGCGAGCGGCGTGTACTTCTACCGCCTGCAAGCCGGCAGCTTCAACATGACGAAGAAGATGATGTTGGTCAAGTAGTACGAGGCGGCACGCTATCGCGTCAAGCTGATGGTTGATGGGATGGTCGCATTTGATGGGCTGGGAAGGGACCATCCTTCCCAGCCTTTTTTATTCCGAGTTGGTTGAAAATTTGCGCCTTGATAGATTGGTCGATGGAATCCTTCAGAAGCCATTTCGAATGGGTGAGATGTCGTTGCAGCTCGATTAGCCGATAAGAGTGTGTCATGGTACAGCGCTCACCTTGTAACCTACAACGAAGCCAGGCGGAGCGGCGTTTCGAGAGCGTCGAGATGCAGCGCATGTTGCACCACCTATACGGAAAAACCTGCGGTGGAGATCTCTTAAAGTCATCAATCTTGTAAGGCTCGGTCGACTACATTGATGAAAATAGATATTGACGTACCACGTGGAACGATATATGCGGGGAGTATGTTATAAGCGGTTGTGGACGATAAATTTTGAGCTAGAGCTCACGGATTTAGAGCGACGTGATTCATTGCGTTTGCCTCTACGCGTGGGGCAGTAATCATTCGTTGAGAGGAGGTGAAGGCCACGCCGTATACCGCGATGCCAAACGTTTTTTTTCACTAGGTTCTTGACATTTCGGCTCACTTCTTCTATACTTTTTGCAAACAGAGATTGATAGTTCTTTCCAATTCGCGGTCAATTAAGAACAATTACTTTCATGACAGAGGGAGAAGCACATGCAAGTTTTTTGTTACCGCATTTTATCTGCACGCCAGGTTAGTGATGGATGCAAGCGTGGATACGTCGACTGCACGAGGGTAGACGGAGTTTGCATGGAGGATTGCCTGGGAACGCGGTCATTCAAAGGCGCCTTGTCCGATTCAAACACCAACGAGTTTATCGGCGAGCGAATCGCAAGGCGGGAGTTTGGACTATTATTCTGGCGTTACTTTAATAACTTCGTCAGAAGCATATTTTCTACATCAACGATAAGTAATTCTGACGCGCTGTTTGCGAGCAAAGCGCACATCGGCGTGAAACATAGATCGGATAGCACAGAATCAACCTACCGTCAACGTACTTCAAGTATTTCCAGAAGACCAACTAAGTGGCTTCGTTTGAGGCCAAGGTTAGTAGGGACACTTTATATCGACTATGGTCGGCTGGAAAGACTTAGCTTCTATTACTCATACTCCATTCAACAGCCTTAATTAATAAGGAACCGAATACCGTCGTCGCATTCTTCGTAACGAAAATGCATATAGGCGGCTTGAGGATGTATGTGTCGGAAGCTTGATGGTTGTCCCCAGAAGATCGGATCTGTTCCAAAAAATAGGGAGAAGCTAATGTTCACAAATTTCTACAGAATTCTTAATAAGTCCACGCTATTGTTGGGGGCCGCGTTGCTTCTTGCCGCTACCCGGGCACTGGCCGCCGGATCAGGCACTGTTCAGGGAAGAGTGCTGGACCGAAGGACCAAGGGAGCTCTTCCCGGTGCAAACGTCCTGGTGAAGGGAACCAGCGTTGGTGCGGCGACCGACCTGAACGGAAATTTTGTCATAGGCAATGCGCCCGCGGGGGAGCAAACGCTTGTCGTTTCTTACGTCGGATACTCGGCGACTAGTGAAAGAGTCGACGTCAAGCAGGGAAAGACTACTACTCTGACAATCTACCTCGAACCGAAAGCGGTAAAAGGAAAGACAGTTGTCGTCACCGCCCAGGCCATCGGCCAGCTCCAGACGATCAACCAGCAATTGGCCTCTAATAAGATCGCAAACTTTGTGTCCGCCGAGAAGATGAAGCAGCTTCCCGACATAGACCTTGCCGAGTCAATCGGCAGATTACCGGGTGTATCTCTGGCGAGGTACGCAGGTCAAGGCTACGGTCTGATTATTCGCGGACTCTCGCCTCAGTACAATAGAGTGACGGTCGAGGGGATCTCTATGGCTCCCGAGGGCAATGCCGACAGGTCAATCGACTTGAGTTTGATGGGCAATAACCTGATCAGCAGCGTCCAGCTTTACAAAACCCTTACACCAGACATGAATCCGGATGAGTTGGGCGGCACGGCCAACCTGGGATTGGCAACCGCTCCCAAGGGGCTTCGCATCGACGCTTCAGGTGACGGAGGCTACAACCACGTTAGGAATACCTACAACAACTATGACCTTTCGCTTGGAGTAAGCAACCGTTATTTGGACGGGAAATTCGGTGTCATGCTGAAAGGGAGCTATCAGCGCCTTCAACTTCCATACGATGAGGCGAGTATAACTTACTCCGGACCCACACGTTCTGCCGGTACCGCAAGTAATTTGTTTTACATAACGACGAACTCCGTCATGCTTACGGATAACAACATCAACCGTCAGGCTTATGGCGCGAGCTTAGTGCTCGATTATGAGACCGACCTGGTTGATCTCAAGCTGTTCAATTTGTACGAAGAAAAAGTTGATGCCGTCACGCAGTTTCAGAATGTGTCTAACTTTGCCCACATCGGAACGTTTAACGACTACATCAATGTAAACACGAATAAGACGAACGAAGGCACAACGATACTCAGCGCGTTGTTCAATTTGGGCGAGACCCGCTTGCCGATCACGCTAGCCTATACGACCGCCAACAATTATTCGCCTAACAACCAGAGTTTCACGATCGGCCAGACGAACGTGCCAGGGCCTTCCACTTCCCAAATGATTTACGCCAGCCCGCTGCCGCTGCTCAATTATATGGGTGTGCTCAATCCCCAATCGCCAAATGCTCTGCTGACCGGAATGTCGATGACTCAGGAAAAAAATCTTGATAACGACTATGAAGCCAAGGCTGACTGGGAGGTACCGGTATCTATCTCCAGCGATGTGTCATTAGCGCTGAAGATAGGAGGAGATTACAAATACCGAAACCGCACTTCCGAGGCTACCCAGGTCTATCCGCTGATTCAGTATGGCGCCGGAGCGGGCAATAGAGCTGATCTTGTCAATTTGATCCCGTCGCTTCATGGAACGACTGTCAGTCAGCAGTTGGGCGTTGTCTCTTACCCGTTCGTCAATCCCGCGTACACCCGAACCAGCATACTTGGCTATCCGATAGGTCCGGGTTTCAGCGCTCCCGAGCTTGTCACCATGCAAGATCTTTTCTTCAGCACTTATCCTAGCGCCTTCTGGCAAAACGGTCCCAACGATTTTAATCAGGACTACATTGACAAAGAAAATACAACCGCGGGATACGGAATGGCCACCGTTAATGTCGGGAGAAGTTTGACCGTCGTGGGCGGCGCGCGTTACCAGCAAGACGCGACTCAAATCGGTGCTTATCACATAAATCTCAACGGCTCGAATCCGAATGGTCTTTCGGGCGAAGCCCCGGTTCTGGTGACGGTGAAGCGCCATATCCATAACTGGTTCCCTTCTTTGAACGTTATATACAACACTGACAACGACCGAATACAGGTCCGCGGAGCGGCTTATAGGAGCGCTTCTCTACCAAGCTTCAATCAAATTTCACCTTTGGTAGAGCTCAACCTCGGTTATGTGTCCGCGCTCAATAACCCGTTTCTATCCGAGGCGACGGCATGGAACTATGACGTTGGTGTTTCGTACAGGGATACCTATTTGGGTCTGTTCACGGCCGACGGATTCTATAAAGACATTAGCAACCTGGTGTACGGCGTGAGCTACATGCCCTTCGTTTCTCTCGGAAACTTGCATGTTGTCATGCAAGCCCCGTCGGCGGTACTGAACAGACTTCCGGCTCTTGACTATTTTGACACGAACTACGTTAAGCAGACTACTTCCATGAACGCGAGCGTGGGCATACCCATTAACGAGACGAGCGATGCTTACATCAGAGGCATAGAGCTTTCTTGGCAAACGCGCTTCTGGTACCTGCCCGGATTGCTTAGCGGCGTGGTCTTGGATCTGAACTACACTCTGATGAGTTCAAATGAATGGTATCCCTGGTTCAACTTCATACAGGGAGGTACTTTCGCGAGACCCGTTGACACGCTTCGTTATCAGACGACCGAAGGGCCGTTGTTGAACCAGCCAAAGGCTATCTACAATGCTGTTTTGGGATGGGACTACAAAGGCTTCAGCGCCCGTTTCTCGGCTCAGTTGCAAGGCTCCGTTCTGGAATACGTCGACACCAAGTATAATTTACAGAACAGCTTCTATGGGGACGTCTTCCTTCTAGACATGTCCTTGAAGCAGCGCATTAATAAATACTTCTCTGTCTACGCGAACGCCACGAATCTTACCAACCATAGTGACCAGTATTATTTTGTCCATCCGGATTATGCGGCAGGTACCAATGTCTACCCGGCCGGTCAGTTGCCGACAGATCAGCAATTTTATGGATGGATAGTACAGTTAGGACTCAATTTCAATTATTAATTGATAATAGAGAGGAGGATGATTAAACTCGGAACTGAAAATTTTCGATCCCCAACGAGTGGGAGATGGTGAAAGGAGAAAGGCGTGTTTCTGCGAAACACGATATGCAAGAACGCGAGAGAAGCATTCTTGCGTGACACAAAAACGAAGCACAAACTTCTAAAGGAGAAGCCATGAAGGCTAAATTTTTACTCGTTGTTCTTTTGGGCGTGGCGATGGCAAGCTATTCAACCGCTGCTACCCGATTCCATTTCGGCAAAGTCAACGCGACAGGCATAACGGCGCCTGCGAGTCAGGATACGATTTATATACCCGGCGACCAGCTCAACGGCACAACTAACAATGGCCTGCTCGAAGCGACGATCAATGGCGATACAACATCGAGCGGCGCACGCGTCAATCCAAACCGTGTGTACGCGCTCTACGAGGGCGAGATTTACTATCAGTTCGCGATTCTTCAGGTAACGGATCCGACGGGCACTCTTTCGA
>JAJYRM010000085.1 GCA_021794075.1 Bacteroidota bacterium
TTTAAAAGGAGGTAAGTATGGGACAGCAACAACTTCTGCTAATTGTTCTTGGAGTCATCATAGTCGGTATCGCCATAGCGGTCGGAATATCGATGTTCAGGAGCAACGCTCAAAGCTCGAACCGTGATCAGGTCATCAATGACCTAAACAACCTCGCCGCAAAAGGACAGCAGTATTTCCGTAAACCCACATCGATGGCTGGCGGTGGCCAAAGCTTCGTCGGGTTCGCTCTTGCCCCGGTTGACACGGGAAATGCAAACGGTAGTTACTCGATATCAACCGGTGCCAGTGCACCGACAGGGGCGACCTTCGTGGCGGGCCTTAACGACACCAATACAACCAACGCGAATGTCCTCTACATAGTTGGTTGTGGCAAAGAGCTCGGTAACGACGGAACCAATCCAGTCAAGGCTTACGCGATTGACTCGGCGAACTCCGTCACAGTCAGGGTTCTTAACTAAAAGACTTAGTGTAGCGAAATGGGCAGTGACCCGTATGTCGGGATATCTGCCCTTTCGTTTTCTATCAAATGAGGAGGGCGAAAAGTTGCCGGATGGGCACAGGAAACGTTTAGAGTCATACTTCTGCTGGCGTTTCCGACCTTCTCCCGGCGTTCGCAATGGAAGCCTCCTGCAAGAGAGTTCTTTGAAAAGGCTGAATGGAGAAGGCGAATCTCCTCAGTTCCCCTCAGTAAGGGGAAAGGGTTAGACTTTCTGAGGAAAGGGATGTAAATTTCGAGTGATATGAGTGAAACTTTCCGCCTGGTTATTGATTTGGTGAAACGAGGCGAAGTGAAGGTCTCCGATCATGGTTACGATGAAATGGCAAGCGATGACATTCTGGTGAGGGATGTTCTCGAAGGCGCGGAAGAAGCGATCGTCGTAGAAGATTATCCGGACTACCCGAAAGGTCCGTCGGTGCTTGTATTAGAGAAAGACCACGACCACACACCCATCCACTTTGTATGGGGGATACCAAGAGGCTTCTCATCTCCTGCCGTAGTCGTTACTGCTTATCGACCAGATACCTCGAAATGGACGCATGATTTTCTTAGGAGATTGACATGAATAAAAAAAGGCACACCAAACTGATTCATGAAGGCAAGTACGTGGCTGAAGTCGAAGTCGAACTTGTTGAAACGAATCAGAGCTGGTCACCATATCTGTCTCTTGAAGATGCCTATAAACTCGATGAGGTTCGCGAAGCTTTGAGACGTGGCGACCTGCACAGCGCTATGCAGAAATCGCGGGTGTACGAGCTTACCCCTGTCACAAGCAAGTGAAAAAAATCCAACGGCAAGACGCCGTCGTCTTGACTGAAGTGCCGCGATCCTGCAAAGCGGTTTATTTACGGTAAGTCTGCCCTCGGGCTGTCTTTCTTTCTCCGTTTTTCCTTTTCTACTTCCCGGATGGGAAGCGTATTGTGGTTTGATGTTCAAATAAGAAAGTCAAAATCGAGGAGGGCGAAGAGTTGCCGGAGTTCAGATTCCAAGGGATCAAGCCGGGAGGTAGAGCTGTTCAAGGAGTTGTCTCGGCAGAAAACCGCGCACAGGCAAAGAAGTTAGTCTCCGACCTGTCAGCAAAAAGTCAATTCAAGCTCACAAACCTCCAGACCAGAACCACCTTCATTTACAGGGCCAGCCGAAACGGCGAGAAGCCGATAACGGGCGAGCAGAAGGCGTTCACAAAACAGGAAGTCGAACAGGCTCTTCAACATCTCGATTACAAGGTGTTGTCGGTGCAGAAGAAGCTGCTCGACTTCAAAGCAAAGCCGCCGGCAGCGGAGGTAGTCACATTCGTCCGCGTGAGCGCCGATCTCCTCCGCGAGAAACTCCCCTTCAACGAAATACTACAACTCCTCACAAACGACATTGAGAACAAGACTCTCCGCGATACCGTCAGGGAAATCAATAACGATTTGAAGCAGGGAAGAGATAGCGAGCAGGCGTTTGTGAAGCACGAGAAAATCCTTGGTCGGTTCGCTTCCCACATGCTGGGGCTTGCCGCGAAAAGCGGTAATATGGCCGAGATATATGAGAGTACCGCGAAATTTCTCGAGCGGCAGGCGGAATTCAAGAAGAATTTGAAAAGCGCGCTAATAATGCCCGCCGTCACAATGTTTGTCCTGTTTATTGCGGTTATTTATTACGTGGCGTACATCTTTCCGGCAACAGCGGAACTGTTTGCCAAACTGGGACAGGTACCGCCGATGACCGCGGCGACTCTGAAGCTGAGTCACTTTCTCACGCAGAACTTCTGGTGGATGGGACTCATCGTCGTCGCGTTCTCTATCTTCTTCGCCCGATTCGCAACAACCGAGAAGGGGCGGTTTTACATCGACAAATACATGATTAAGATACCCGCCATCGGGAGTCTCCTCCACAAGACGAGCATCGAGATATTTTGCAGAGTCTTCTATGCCATGTACAGCGGCTCCGGAGAGAACATTGACGTCATTAAGCTTGCTGGCGAAGCATGCGGCAATAAGTATATGGAGCACCAGATCAAAACGATTGCGATACCGATGATGGTGACTCAGGGTAAGGGGTTGACTGAGGCGCTCGCGGCAACCAACGTGTTTACCGAAACTGCTGTCTCCAGATTTCACAGCGGCGCGGAGACCGGCACGGTTCGCAATACCGCCCTTCAGCTTGCCAACTACTACGAAAAGGAAACCGGGTACAAGCTCAAGAACGCCATCGACTTTGTACAGGTTGTCGTGTCGATGATTATCATGGTCGTCATGATAGCTCTTACGATCGTGTCTTCCGAGTCTGCTTTGATTAATCCCACTATGCCCGGACAAGGTTGAGCAGGCGATGCCGGAAATTGATATAAGTGATAAGCTCGGTTACACGCTTCTCAAGAAGGGGATAATCGATTACGAGACTCTTGAACTCGCGATAAAGAAAAAAGAGGCCGAGGATTCCAAAACACGGAGGACCCTGGCGCAGATACTCGTCTCGGATTTCAATGTCGAGCATGATCTTGTATTCCGTGAGGTAGCCAACTTATACGGATTTCGGGAGATCTACCTCGCCGATGAAGTCATAGACGGGGAAAGGGTCGACTTCATAAAGAAGCTTGTCGAATCGGGGGACAATCTCAGGGATGAAATCATTAACGCGAAGATGCTCCCGCTCAAGTTCGACGAAGCGCGGCCTGATAAACTCATTATTGTCGCGGCCGACCCTACCAACAAAGAAATCCCGAGACTTGCCCGCAGTTTTGCCGCGAAGCGCTATGAAGTGGCTTACGTCAGGCTCAAAGATCTCCAGGGACTGATCGATAAAGTATTCCCTCCCGAAAATGAATTCCTGAAGGTCCTGACAAGCTCAACGCAAGATGAACTTGGCGATGTCACTTCCGGCGAAGAAGAGGGGATAGATGAGCAGCAACTCGAAGCCGAGATTAATAAGAGCGTCCTCATTAATCTTGTCGAGGGAATGCTTGTCGAGGCGGTGCGGAGAGGCGCGTCAGATATACATGTAGTCCCACGCGACGGCGGCAGGACCGATATTCATTTCCGTATAGACGGCGACTTGAGATTGTGGTACACTCAGGAAGGAGTTCTCCCTGAGGCGGTGTCGGCCGTAATAAAAGACAGGTCCAAGGGGGCCGACAGGTTCGAGCGAGAAGCTGGCCAGGATGCGTTCATCCAACGTAAAGTCGACGACCACTGGATCCGCTTCCGTGTCTCAATCCTTCCAATGGTGGCAAGCGAGTTTAGGCATAAATTCGAGTCGGTGGTTATCCGCGTGCTCGACGACAGAAAGGTCATAACCGATCTGGAGAAACTCGGACTCCAGGGACCTGCCAGGGAAGGATTTTACAAGGCGATCAGCAAGCCGCAGGGTATGGTGGTGCTCACTGGTCCCACCGGTAGCGGCAAATCTACGACCCTCGTTGCCGCGCTATATCAGGTCATCGATCCGACCGTCAATGTGCTTACGGTCGAAGATCCGGTCGAGTACATCATAAACGGAGCTCGTCAGCTTAGGATCGGGCCCAAGATGAACTTCGAGCAGGCGATCAGGTCGATCCTGAGGCACGACCCGGACATAGTGCTCGTGGGAGAAATTCGCGATAAAGAAACGGCTGAGATAGCGGTAAAGCTCGCTAACACAGGTCACCTGACATTCTCCACGCTTCACACGAACGACGCGCCGAGCGCGGTTGCAAGGCTGTACAAAATGGGAATAGAGCCGTTCCTGCTCGCAAGCGCGGTGAACATAATAGTCGCTCAGCGACTTGTTCGAACGCTCTGCTCCAACTGCAAGCAGAAATTAGGCAAAGATGAGATCGACCGCGATGCGTATTTGCGATTCGGATTTTCCGAGGAAGAGCTCAAGACCGCGACTCTCTATAAGGCCGTAGGGTGCGAGAAATGCAGCGGGACTGGGTATAAAGGAAGGGCGGCAATCCACGAAGCCCTTTATTTCTCGAAGGAGATCAAGCATATCATCATGACCGCCGGCGAGAATATCAATGAAGATGATATCCGCAACCAGGCGATCAAGGACGGCATGTGGACGTTGCGACGTGCTGGTATCAATCGTGTCCTTGAAGGATCGACCACGATGGAAGAAGTGGCAGCGACAACGACTGAAGATTGAGACGGATTTAATGGAGCTCCCAATCGAGGTTGAAAGCAAGTTAAGATAAGACAGGAGAGCTAATTGGAAGCTGTACGAGCCGACGACTCCTCACCGGTTAGAGGACTGCTTAAAGAATTGTCTTCACAAGTGTCTGAACTTGTGAGGGGGTTGGAAAGGCACATATTCATAGGAAACATAGTAGCGAATCTTCCCGAAGATCAGCGGATTGATATTAGAGATTTTTTCAACGCGTTTCTTTCCAAGATGCAGGACAACAGCGCCTCGGATATAGATCTAGGCGGTTTCGGTTCGCGTGGAAAGGTCTGGTACAGGATATTCGGGGCAAAACAGCCTGATGAATCGTGGGGGATTTTCTCGTCGGAGGAAGCCAGTCTGATGATACAGAACGTAATGACCGATCGTCAGCGCCAGTTCCTCTACGACAAGCGCAATCTCGATTTTTCGTACATGTTTAACCAGGGCGACCGGATTTTCAGGTTTCGCGCCGATGCTTATTTCGACATGGAAGAGCTTGCGTTAAATATGCGCGCCGTTAACGAGCAGGTTCGTCATATTGACGATCTCGTCCTGCATCCAAATGTTCTGAATGTCCTCAATCTCGCTCATACCAAGGAAGGGTTGATTCTCATCACCGGTATAACAGGTTCCGGCAAAAGCTCAACTTTGGATTCGATCATTGACATGAATAACCATGCCGTAAAAGGTGACATCGTGATAATCGGGTCCCCTATTGAATACGTTCACATTTCCGATAAATGTATTGTACGCCACAGAGAAGTGGGGAGAGACACGCTGTCTTTCAAAGACGGCGCGGTAGAGGCCCTTAGGCAGGACCCTGACATAGTAATGATAGCTGAAATGCGTGACGCCGATACGATTATGACGGCTCTTGAGATAACAGATAGCGGTCACAAGGTCTTTTCCACGCTTCACACCGCGTCTGCTGTCGAGAGTATAGACAGGATTGTGGCTGAGATGCCGCCGAATGAGCAGGAGCGAGTTTGGCAGCGCATCGCAGATGTTCTGAAGTGCGTGATTTCCCAGAAGCTTGTACCGAGCCTGGACGGCAAACGGGTGCTCGCGAAGGAAGTCCTGGTGGCCACCCCGTCGGTCAGGGCGGCAATCAAGAACAAAAATTCGAGCGAGATTTATCAGATGATTTCCGAAGGCGCCGAATATGGAATGGTAACATTGGAACAGGATCTAAAAAGGTTGTACAAGCAAAGGAAAATCTCGAAAGAGAACACGCTTAATTATGCCAACAACAAGCGAAGGATGGAACAACTCCTTGCCGGAGGGGCTCTTTGATTCGCAACGGGATGAACACTGTCATGATTCTTCCTTCATGTAAAGTGGAATTAATCTAGGAGCGCGACATGGCTTCAAACGATGCCATCGGACTGTACGTCGACGGAGTTGATCTAAAAGTAGCAAACGTAGCACGACGCGGAAGAAAGATCATCTTGCTCGATCTTTTCAATGCCAAGCTTGTCCAGAAATTGGAAGTTGGCGCCGTCGTTGCCACCGGAATGGGATTCGACACTCCTGCTGAGACGATCGATCTGAATCAGTCCACTACAAAGGACGAGGAGCGCGATGAACAAACGAACTCAGCCATCGTGGCTGAGTTGTTCGACAGATACGAGAAAAAGAAGCAGTTGGCTGTTTCCATCGGAGAGCCGTACGTCTTTTATCATCCCATAGAAGTCCAGGGGAAGCAAAAGCGTGACAAGATTGTGGCCCGGATTGTCGAGGAATTGCAGGCTACCCGCGCCGGAATCACTAAAGATCAGGTGCGGCTCTTGTCAAGCACATCCGAGACAAGCTTCGTCGGCGTCGTCAGCGAACAGGACGTTCCGGTCCTGGATCTGGTGATGAGCGCGAAGTCGTTCCTGGGTCCCCGGATGCCCAAGATAAAATTCGTCGAGAGCAGCGATCTCGCGCTGGTCAATCTGGTGAAGACGAATTACCCGCTGCGGGATGACGACGTCACCGTCATCGTTTACGTCGGCGTCGAATACACTAGACTGATTTTCATGCGGGGTAAGAATCTCTTCAATATCGCGCCGATAATCAGCGAGGGCGCGGATTCCTTCAGCGTGCAGAATACGATCTACAGCCGAATCCTGCTTGGCCAGGACAACTTGAGCCTTCCGCGAATCGATCAGGTGATTCTCTGCGGCGAGTGTAAGAATTTCGACATAAAGGGATTTCTTTCCTCCCTTTTGGTCGGCGCGGAAGTGGATTACCTCAAGCTTCGTCTGATCGATGATTCTCAACTCCCCGCGGGTGGCGCCGATCTTATTCCTCAGTATGCCGTGCCGATCGCAACCGCAGCCCGCGCCGCGGTGGGCAAGTCCAAGAGTTATTATGAGATCGATTTGACGCCGGACAGGATTCGGCAAAGCCAGAAGAGTTTCAGGCTGGCCTGGCACGGGTTGATCCTTGCTATATTGGTGTTCGGCTCTACGTTCTTCTTCACCTACACATATGCCTCGAACGAAAGCGTGATCTACAAAATGAGGTCCGATGTGGCAGGAAAGAAAATACAGGCCGCAGAGATAGCCAGCCTCAAGTCGGAAATCAGTTCGGTACAGGCGCAGTTTGGCAAATACTCAACGGCAATATCAATCCTAAAAACACTTACTCCCAATACCGAAAGGTGGTCGACTCTCATGGGGTCATTGGCGAATTCTATAGAGAACGTCGGGGGGATATGGCTGACGGATGTCCACCAGTTGAAAGATGGCGTTTATTACGTCGAAGGTTTGTCTGTTTATCGCGACAGGATACCTCGATTTGCAGAGAGATATCCTGGCTCGATATTGAGGAAAGTCACTATTGCCGAAATCCGCGGGAAGAGGGTGTACGACTTTCAGATTGACTTAAATTATCCGGGAAAGTGAGGATTAGTTGAAATGTCTTATGCGCTAAGAAATACAATAGTCCTCGCGGCATTTCTCGCTGTCATTTTTAGCGTCGGTTTCTACCTGACGAAGGTGGTACAGCCGGGAGAGAAAAATAAACTACAAGTAGAGATTGTGTCGCTTGATAAGACCATCGCTGAGAGGCCGAGCCTGGAATCCGAGTTGACAGAATCCAAACAGAAACTAGCCGACATGAAGCAAAGCTATGACAAAAGGTTCAAAGTCATCCCGGCCAACGACACGACGGCGCTGACTTACGCTTATTTGAATCGAGTCATGGGCGCCAGCGGCTTTGTCAAGTTCGACTTGCTCTATCAGGGCCCCACAGCTGAAAAGGAGTATGGATATAATACATACAATCTGAAAGGGGAGACTTCGTACCCGACCCTCTTCAGGTTCATCTGGTATCTTGAGCACGCGAAGATGCTTTATAAGGTGGAAGACCTGACTCTCGCCGGACATGAAATACGTAACGATTCGACCGGTCAATCCGAGCTGATTGTGCCGTTCACGATGAACCTCCGCGCCTTTTATTCATCGGTGGCGGGAGTGTCATCCGACCAGACTGGAAGCGATCCCACTTTCGGCAGGCGAGTCCTCACCGGACTTAATTTCCTTCGTCCTCTGATTTCCTCCGAGCCTCCTCCGAATGTAAGAGGATTGGTTGATGTCCAGAGGTCCGAGCTCCGAGCCGTGATGCCTGACAAAATATTCATAGTCGACCAGAAAGGTGAAGGGCATATTCTGAAGGTTGGTGACGAGGTCTATCTCGGGTATCTCACAAGAATAATCCCATCGAAGAACGAGGCGGAGTTCACTCTCAACGAGGGTGGAATTGTTCAGCGCGTCGATCTGAAAGTAAGATTTGGACAATAGAAGAGGAACCTAATGAAAAAGATTATACTATTTCTTCTGGCCATCGGTTTCTGTGCCACCAGTGTCCGGGCACAGATCAGTTCTGAGCCGAGAGAGTTTCGGCACGACTATGTCTCGCCGCAGCAAATAGTGACTATCGCAGCAAATACTCCGTTCAATCAGGCTATCACGATCCTTGACAGCTACAGCAACAAGTTTCTCAGGAAGATAATTGTGGATCCTGAAAACCGAACTGCGCCAATCGGCGTGAACATCGACCGGATGCAATGGCTCGATGCCTTTGAAGCGATACTGAGAGCCAACAACCTGTGGTACAAAGAATACGATAGTTACATTCAGATCGTGCCTACCGCCCAGCAGCAGGTTGCTGGAAAAATTACTACTGCCGCCGGACCTGCCGAGCTCCCTCCAGGCACCCCGACCATTAATAGCAGGGAGGTAAATATCCAGGCGGTCTTTTTTGAAGCCGATCTTACTAAGCTTAATCAGCGCGGCATCAATTTGAACTTCATCTTGACAGGGGCGTGGAATGGGATTACAAGCATTCCGACCGCGAATCTCCCGAATGGCGTGAAGACGGTTCCACCCACCGTGGGACTTAACGCTCCCAATGTCGGAGATTTCACGCTGAGCGGCCAATACAGTTATTCGTTCGGCACGATAGGAGCCATTTTCGGACTTCTTCAATCTGAAGACCTGGGTAAGATCCTGGCGAGCCCTGAGATTACGGTTCGGTCCGGTGAAGCAGGTCACATTCAGGTCGGCGTCAATTTCTTCGTGACTACCAAAGATTTCGCCGGGAACACCGTGCAGACTATGGAGAACGCAGGCATCATCGTATCGGCAACCCCGACGGTGTACGTTCAGGACAGCATCGATTTTGTAAGTCTGAATCTTGATCTCACAAACAGTTCTCTTGGGGGGAGCAGTCAGACAGGACAGATCATCAATACGGAGCAAGCTAACACCAAAGTTCTTCTTCTAAACGGAGAACAGACCACGATCGGCGGACTTTATAGCACTACCCGGACGACTCACAGGGAGGGCATCCCGGTGTTGAAAGATCTGCCATGGTGGGTGCTTGGACTTCGTTATCTAACCGGCTCTGAGGTCGTGAATGTCCAAACCAAGGAACTGATCATATTGATTAAGGCGAATATTCTTCCGACATTAAGAGAGCGTTTTGACGCGATGAAGGAGTATGGCCCGAAGCCTACCAAGACGGTTGAGGAACATCTGCTCCAACTTGAGAGAAAAATCAGGCAATATGACCCCACTGTTGGAAAGTGAGCAGCTTAATGTCGAAGCCCAAGGTATTAGTAGTCGATGACGAAGAGGCACTCCGGTTCCTGCTCGCGAGTGAGTTGGAAGCAGAGTCCTTCGAGGTCCAGAGCGCGGGAGACGGTGACGAAGCGATTGAACTCGTTCGTGGCATGACAGAACGAAGCGAGCGATTCGACATCGTCCTTCTCGACATTAAAATGCCTAGGGTCGACGGATTTGAAGTTCTCAAGTATGTGAAGGGCAATGCTCCCGAGACGAAAGTAATCATGTTGACAGCGTATGCGGATGTCAAGAACGCGATCGAGTCGCTTCGTCTCGGAGCTTCGGATTTCGTGAGCAAGCCTTACGACCTTGACGATATCCTCACTTCCATCAACAGAGCTTTGGGAAAGTAAGAAAGAGGCGAGGTGCCGCACGGGCGCGGCAACCTTATCAGTCGTGTAGTTAACACCCCGGCGTATCAACGCGCGGGTTAGGGCGGTATGCAATAGTTCTTTCTATAATCATAGAAAACGCAGTTCTGGGAGGCTTCGTATGAAAGTACAATTCCACACGCACGTGCTGCTTGTACTCATGGCGGCATTTTCAATCGTCGGCTGCAAGAATAACCTTGTCTCAACAGGAGCGCCAGCCTCGGCAGTCCTTAGCGGGATGGTAGTAGCATCTACTTCGCCGAACCCAATGGCGGGCGTAACGGTCGTACTTGCTCATGGCGGGACGAGAGATTCTGTTCTGACGGGCAGCGATGGGCTATTTCAGTTCATCGTGGACATTTCAGACACTTTAAATGGCGACAACGTAACGATAACCCTTCGAAAGACCGGTTATCTCACGAAGACGATCTCGTCAAAGATAAAGGGGGATGAGTCTTTCCCTGTAGGGCTTGATGTCGATCCATCCGCATACGCGGTTGTGACCGGAACGGTGCGTGACAGCGCCAGCGCGTATCCGCTCGGCGGGGCAAGCGTGCTGATATCCCTTCCCGCGAATTCGAGCATCGCTTCGAAATTCTTGGGCCAAACAAAGGCTCGGCGCTATTCGGTTTCATCTTTCATAGTTGATTCGACAACCACGCTTCTTGACGGATCTTTCGCAATGAACGTCAACCTGTTCGACCTCGATTCGATCACCGCGACTATGATAATCAGCAAGCCGGGCTTCATTACCTATCAGAAGACGCATAATTTCACGCGAGGCGCAAATAGTTTCGGGACGGTCTCGCTGCCGATCGACAATAGTCAGTCGTTTGCACACATCGGTGGCAGTGTTACAGACGCAAAGTCGGGCCTACCATTGACAAACGTCTCCGTGCTAATGTCTACGCCTATCAAAACGGACAGCGCCATGACCAGGGCAGATGGAAGCTATTCGTTCGATGTGAATCTTCAGGGATTGACTTCGACTGCTGGCACTCTCCGCTTCAGACTCAACAGCTATCAGGAGCAGACTGAGCAGTTCTCTGCGAACGCGGGGCAAACACTTAAGAAAGATGTCTCGTTGGCGCCTCTGAGCGTCATCGTGGGGGGCGATAGCGCCACGGCTAGAGGCGTTGCAAGATCCTTCTCGTTGGTCAGCGTATCGCCGACAGAAATTGCCGTCGATGGCGTGGGCGGGTCTGAGTCAAGCACTCTTACTTGGCAGGTACTCGACAGTCTGGGATTCCCTGTCGATATTAATCACCAGGATACTGTGTTCTTCAAGCTCGGAGGAGCGCCTGTTGAGGGAGGGGCTTTCGTAACGCCCTCGGCGGCCTTGACTGATGGTTCAGGGAGTGTTTCCACAAAAGTACATGCTGGTACAGTTGCCGGTCCCATCCAAGTTGTCGCCTGGCTAAGGCGGGAGCCAACCGGGGAAATAATTCAGGCCAGTCCTGTCCTTCTTGTTGAAGACGGAGGATTCCCAGACCAGGCTCATTTCTCTTTCGGTGTGAGCAAATTGAATCTGGCAGGGTATGACTGGGTGGGGAGGACCGATGATATCCAAGTGCAGGTTGGCGACAAATATGGCAACCCGGTGCATCCGAATACCGCGATCTACTTCACCTCAACGGGGGGAGGCATTGCTACCGCTCCAGGGTATACCGACGCCACCGGGCATGCATCCGCGACACTTTATAGCGGCAACCCTCTTCCGAAAGTGTCAGGATTGAATTCGACCTTATTTGGCGATGGAACAGGATACTGTTGGGTAAAGGCGGTTACTCATGGTGAAAACGGTATCACGATCTCGGATAGCGGTTTAGTGCTCTTCTCAGCGAATTCTCCTGTAATACTCTTCAGTGGTTCTCCTAATCAAGTGACTGGAGATACGATTCACAGTGGTGGCTCGATTAGCGTGCCTGTTACAATATCAGACAAGTTTGGCAATCCGCTGGAATCGGGGACTACTATTAGCGTAAGCGTGAAAGTTCCTCCCCAGCCGTCAAATTCAAATGCGAGCTGGAGCGTCGATGCCGGGGGCGACCTTCCTTCAGTATTGGCTGACTTCCTGACACGTGGCCCGCGAAGCACTCAATTCACTTTGACACTTTCCGGGAGTGAGATCGGGACGAGCGACCCCGTCGCGTTCACAGCTACTATTACGGTCAGTGGAAGGAATGGAACTGTCAGTAATTCGGTATCAGGGACATTGCTCCCGTGAGGTGATGGCTCGCCGTACATAGCTTTGTTCATTCCGATTTTCGGGCGGGGTGGCAACTCCGCCCACATTATGTTGGACTTTGAGATGATAAGCGCAAGAACATTGCAGTGAGTGCGAGGCACTCGACCGAATTGTGGGGTGTCTCCGGCTGCGTCATGGCCATACCTAAAGCAGGAGTCTGTTTCGTCGCGTATCGAGTCGGATACAAGTTATTGCTGGAATATAAAAAGGGGATGCGAACGTTGTGGCGCGCATCCCCTTTGTTGAGCGTTGGCTTGGAGGGAAACTATTCCTATTTTCCGCCGGTGCCGTCGGAAAGAAAAACCATCTTGCGAGTTACGCTGTAAACTCCTGCATACAATTTGTACAAGTATATCCCGGACTCAGCCGGCTTGCCGCTGTCGTCGCAGCCATCCCACTCGACGGAGTGTGGCCCCGCTTCCATTCTCATATCGACAAGAGTCCTGATGAGCGCACCGCCAACGTCGTAAATCATAAGCTTAGTTTCCGAAGCCGACGGGATACTGAAATCGAGCCTTGTTCGACCGCTGAAGGGATTAGGGTCGTTCTGTTCAAGGACGAGGGACTCATCCTCGGCCTGATCGTTGGAAATCGTGTATCCAATCTCTGAAATTCCCCCGGAGCGATTCGTAGCGTAAACTGCGGACACGTCAAATCCCTGGTTGCTTTCTCGCGGTATTTTTATGATGGGGCCATTTCCCGGAGCGATTCCTTTCCCATCAATATCGAGAAACACAAACGTTACAACGTTGTCTTGGAAGTTAATGTAGTTGTTTAAACTCTGAACCCTTACGGCCAATTCAGGAGCCCGATAACAAAACTTCTTGTCGAAGACGACTTCGAACCGCAGAGCCGAAATAGTCTCGTCGTTTGTAAGTCTGACCTCGATTTCCGAATTGCTGGCGATGAAGCGCAGACTCGTATTGCGGATAGATCCTGAGCTGCTTGCGTCCGGGATCCGCTCGAGTCTTTGATCGCTATTCCCGGCGCTTCCGGCAATGTTCAGCTCTTGCACCCTAGTCTGCATCATATTAGTCGTCATACCGGTTATTCATCATAACTTAGAAGGGGCAATCGTTATGCCGAGATTGCGCCCTTGACCGCGAGTCGCGAATTGCCGCTAAACATTCGTCTTGTGGAGATGCAAGAATGTATTTCTCTACTAAGACTCGTGAGTGAGCGGTAAGATTTACAATTGATAAGAAAATGTTACTCCCTATGATTAGAGAGAATGAAAAAAATACTTCAAATACATCACAGAAATGCTTGACTTTGCAACGCACAGGCTATATCTTATATGGCTTTGAACGACAACCCACCGGACGACGAGTTCGGCAAGCAAGAAAGAGGAAGTAGTTCCTCGGATCGAAGCGGGTTGCGAAGGTTTTGAAAGTCTGAGTTTGAAACCGCCCTCTGAGCATCGGGGGCGATTTTTTTCGCCTCTAAGAAATGAAGAGGCATGTTCTTTGGCAAGTCTGTGCACAGCGAGAAGTCAATTCGATTTAAAGGTTCAGCCTTGACACACAATAACGTCAGGCATGCTCAAAGTTGTTTTTTTTACAACGGAGAGTTTGATCCTGGCTCAGGACGAACGCTGGCGGCGTGCCTAACACATGCAAGTCGAGGGGTTACGGTTTAGCAATAGATCGTAATCACTGGCGCACGGGTGCGTAACACGTAGGTAATATGCCTTCAGGACTGGGATAACCCCGAGAAATCGGGGCTAATACCGGGCGATGCAGCGGCACCGCATGGTGACAGTTGTTAAAGCCCGCAAGGGTGCCTGAAGATTAGCCTGCGTCCTATCAGGTAGTTGGCGGGGTAACGGCCCACCAAGCCTACGACGGGTAGCTGGTCTGAGAGGATGATCAGCCACACTGGAACTGAGACACGGTCCAGACTCCTACGGGAGGCAGCAGTGAGGAATATTGCTCAATGCCCGGAAGGGTGAAGCAGCGACGCCGCGTGAGGGATGAAGGCCCTATGGGTTGTAAACCTCTGTAGGGAGGGAATAAAATCCCGTTTTACGGGACTGACGGTACCTCCAAAGTAAGCCCCGGCCAACTACGTGCCAGCAGCCGCGGTAATACGTAGGGGGCGAGCGTTGTCCGGAATCACTGGGTGTAAAGGGTCTGCAAGCGGACTGGCAAGTCAGAGGTGAAATCCTGCAGCTCAACTGCAGAACTGCCTTTGAAACTGCTGGTCTTGAGTTCGGGAGAGGATGGCGGAATTCCTGGTGTAGCGGTGAAATGCGTAGATATCAGGAAGAACACCGGTGGTGAAGACGGCCATCTGGACCGATACTGACGCCCGGAGACGAAAGCGTGGGTAGCAAACAGGATTAGATACCCTGGTAGTCCACGCCCTAAACTATGGGTACTAGGTGTTCCCGTTTAACGGGGGTGCCGTAGCTAACGCATTAAGTACCTCACCTGGGGAGTACGATCGCAAGGTTGAAACTCAAAGGAATTGACGGGGGCCCGCACAAGCAGTGGAGCATGTGGTTTAATTCGATGCAACGCGAAGAACCTTACCTGGGCTTGAAAGGCCAGTAGTAGAATCCTGAAAGGGAAACGACTCGTAAAGCCGAGAGCTGGTACAGGTGCTGCATGGCTGTCGTCAGCTCGTGCCGTGAGGTGTTAGGTTAAGTCCTGCAACGAGCGCAACCCCTGCCATTAGTTGCCATCAGGTAATGCTGGGCACTCTAGTGGGACTGCCCGCGCAAGCGGTGAGGAAGGTGGGGATGACGTCAAGTCCTCATGGCCCTTACGTCCAGGGCCACACACGTGCTACAATGGTCGTTACAACGGGTTGCAAAACCGCGAGGTGGAGCCAATCCCTGAAAGATGACCTCAGTTCGGATTGCAGTCTGCAACTCGACTGCATGAAGCTGGAATTGCTAGTAATCGCGCATCAGCACGGCGCGGTGAATACGTTCCCGGGCCTTGTACACACCGCCCGTCAAGCCATGGAAGCCGGGGGTACCCGAAGTCAGCGTCCCAACCGCAAGGAGGGAGCTGCCTAAGGTAAAACCGGTGACTGGGGCTAAGTCGTAACAAGGTAGCCGTACCGGAAGGTGCGGCTGGATCACCTCCTTTCTAAGGAGCCTAATCGGTTGATTTACTCCGTGCACAACTTGCCAGATTTTTTTTATTGAAATCACTGGGTCTCGAGGAACTCGAGACAGCTAAAATTTTCCGATCCGATATAATCGAACCGGAAAAGCGGTGATATGAAAGATGTTCTTTAAAGATTTTGTAACTGAAAAACACTGGGCCTGTAGCTCAGGTGGTTAGAGCGCACGCCTGATAAGCGTGAGGTCAGTGGTTCAACTCCACTCAGGCCCACTCGGCGTGACTGTAAAACTACTAAGCTACGGGGCTGTAGCTCAGCTGGGAGAGCATCTGGTTTGCAACCAGAGGGTCGAGGGTTCGAATCCCTTCAGCTCCACTCTTCCGTTTCGGATTTTTCGAATTGCTGATTGCGAATTTTTAATTTGAAATTCGGTATCCGAGATTCGGAATGGAAAAGTTCTTTGACAATTTGGGAAAGTAAACGGCGATCGACAATTAGTAGCGAAACGACTTCGGTCGGATTAGCGAAGAGGTTGATTGTTTTTACTGAGTCTGGAACATTTTTTTTATTATACGGTCTTTCCGATAGATCGAATAGATTGGTCGGAATACCGTCCCTAAATCCCACGACTTCGGTCGTGGGTGTAGAAGTATCTGGTTACTCTAGTCTCAAAAAAGGATTTTTTGGTTAAGTTACTAAGAGCATACGGTGGATGCCTTGGCACCAGAAGTCGATGAAGGACGTGGCTACCTGCGATAAGCCTCGGGTAGGTGGAAACAACCCTTGACCCGGGGATCTCCGAATGGGGCAACCCCACTCCGGTAATGCGGAGTGACTCCGCGCTGAATTCATAGGCGCGGCAGAGGCAACGGAGGGAAGTGAAATATCTCAGTACCTCCTGGAAAAGAAAGCAAATAGCGATTTCCTCAGTAGCGACGAGCGAAAGGGAAAGAGTCTAAACCGTCCGGTATGTTAAAGGCTGCAACCGTTGTACCGGCGGTGTCGTGAGACGTTCATGGACCGATTTGCAGTAGGTCGGGGAGTTTAAACCGCGATGTTAGTTGAAGTGTTTGGAAGTGCACACCAAAGAAGGTGAAAGTCCTGTAGATAAAAACATGCGCGGCTCTCTGGTGAATGTTCTCAAGTACCACGGGATGAGTGGAAGCCTGTGGGAATCTGCGAGAACCATCTCGTAAGACTAAATACTCTCTGGTGACCGATAGTGAACAAGTACCGTGAGGGAAAGGTGAAAAGAACCCCGAGAGGGGAGTGAAATAGTACCTGAAACCGTATGCTTACAAACGGTCGGAGTCTTGAATTAACTTGTTAATTCGGGATGACGGCGTGCCTTTTGCTTAATGAGCCTACGAGTTGCTCGTCCGTCGCAAGGTTAAGGCCGTTCACGGCCGGAGCCGTAGCGAAAGCAAGTCTGAATAGGGCGATTCAGTGGCGGGCGGCATACGCGAAACCCGGTGATCTACCTTTGGCCAGGATGAAGTGGGGGTAAAACCTCATGGAGGTCCGAACCGGTGTGGGTTGAAAACTACTCGGATGAGCTGAAGGTAGGAGTGAAAAGCTAATCGAACTGGGTGATAGCTCGTACTCCTCGAAATAGCTTTAGGGCTAGCCTTAGGTAATAATGTTTCGGAGGTAGAGCACTGTTTGGGCTAGGGCTGTCACAACGGTACCAAACCCATGCAAACTACGAATTCCGATAACACGTTTCCTAGGAGTCAGGCGGCGGGGGATAAGCTTCGTCGCCGAGAGGGGAATAACCCAGATCATCAGCTAAGGTCCCTAAATACAAGTTAAGTGTATCAAAGGATGTTGAGTTGCTGAGACAACCAGGATGTTGGCTTAGAAGCAGCCATTCATTTAAAGAGTGCGTAATAGCTCACTGGTCAAGCGACTCGGCGCCGAAAATTCTCGGGGCTAAAACTTGTTACCGAAGCTATGAACTTCCGTCGCAAGGCGGATTTGGTAGAGGAGCATTTCATTCGCGACGATGGTGGACATCGCGGTGTAGCAATACATCGGAAGGCGTGTCGCGAGGCATACTGGAGCGAATGAAAGAGAAGATGTAGGCATAAGTAACGATAAGACAAGTGAAAATCTTGTCCACCGAAAGTCTAAGGTTTCCTGAGCAACGTTCATCGTCTCAGGGTTAGTCGGACCCTAAGCCGAGGCCGAAAGGCGTAGGTGATGGAAAACGGGCGAAAATTCCCGTACCTGTCTGACATCGTTTGACTGTAAGGGGTGACGCAGGGGTGAAAGACCAGCCGTCTGTTGGCTTAGACGGTCTAAGCGTGTAGGATGGGAGAGTAGGTAAATCCGCTTTCCCGCCGCAAGGCAAGTCTGAAACGCGAATGGGAGGGCTTATGCCCGCAAACTGGTCCTAATCTGACTGCCAAGAAAAACCTCGTACAGGAGATTTCAGGCGGACCGTACCGCAAACCGACACAGGTAGATGAGGAGAGTATCCTAAGGTGCTCGAGTGAGCCGTGGTTAAGGAACTCGGCAAATTAGTCTCGTAACTTCGGGAAAAGAGACACCCGACTTCGGTCGGGTCGCAGAGAAATGGGCCAAGCGACTGTTTATCAAAAACACAGCACTTTGCTAACACGTAAGTGGAAGTATAAGGTGTGACACCTGCCCGGTGCTGGAAGGTTAAGGGGAGAGGTTAGCCGCAAGGCGAAGCTTTGAGCCGAAGCCCCAGTAAACGGCGGCCGTAACTATAACGGTCCTAAGGTAGCGAAATTCCTTGTCGGGTAAGTTCCGACCTGCACGAATGGTGTAACGATTTGGTCACTGTCTCAACCACGGGCTCGGTGAAATTGTGGTACCGGTGAAGACGCCGGTTACCCGCATCGGGACGGAAAGACCCCGTGAAGCTTTACTATACCTTGGCATTGGATTCGAGCAAGGCATGTGTAGCATAGGTGGGAGGCTTTGAAGTCTGGGCGCTAGCTCAGGCTGAGCCACAATGTGAAATACCACCCTTGTTTTACTTGGACTCTAACCCGGGACCGTTATCCGGTTCGGGGACATTGCCAGGCGGGTAGTTTGACTGGGGCGGTCGCCTCCTAAATGGTAACGGAGGCTCCCAAAGGTACCCTCAGCACGGTTGGTAATCGTGCGTCGAGTGTAAAGGCATAAGGGTGCCTAACTGCGAGACCAACAAGTCGAGCAGGTGCGAAAGCAGGGCTTAGTGATCCGACGATTCCGCGTGGAAGGGTCGTCGCTCAAAGGATAAAAGCTACTCCGGGGATAACAGGCTGATCTCCCCCAAGAGTTCACATCGACGGGGAGGTTTGGCACCTCGATGTCGGCTCATCGCATCCTGGGGCTGTAGGAGGTCCCAAGGGTTTGGCTGTTCGCCAATTAAAGCGGTACGTGAGCTGGGTTCAGAACGTCGTGAGACAGTTCGGTCCCTATCTGATGCGGGCGTAGGAGACTTGAGGGGCGTCGCTCTTAGTACGAGAGGACCGGAGTGAACGGACCCATAGTGTACCAGTTGTCGCGCCAGCGGCACGGCTGGGTAGCTATGTCCGGAAGGGATAAGCGCTGAAAGCATCTAAGCGCGAAACCCACCCCAAGATGAGGTCTCCCTTTTCAGTAGCAATACTGAAGCTTAAGACCCCTGGAAGATTACCAGGTTGATAGGCTGCAGGTGTAAGCACAGTAATGTGTTCAGCCGAGCAGTACTAATCGGTCGTGAGACTTAACCTATTCTTTTTTTGAGACGCCAGAAACATCGGAAAATGTTTCGACTCACCCAAATTGTCATAAGTTTGCGAAGCTATATGCTTCACACCGATTTTTCCGGTGACTATATCGAGGGGGAAACACCCGTTCCCATTCCGAACACGGCAGTTAAGCCCCTCAGAGCCGATGGTACTTGATGGGTAACTGTCTGGGAGAGTAGGTCGTTGCCGGGAGTATTTTGCCCAAGCTACTCCTTGGGCGAAAGCCCCGCTCTAAAGAGCGGGGCTTTTTTTTTGTGTGTGCCCGGCAGGGCGCATCTGCTTGAAGATGACCGCGCTTTTGAAGGATGCGTGGAAGTTCTTTACACACCCGACAGGGGGAAGTGTTAGCCGAACGGCAAGGG
>JAJYRM010000086.1 GCA_021794075.1 Bacteroidota bacterium
AAGATCAAAGATTCAGAGGTAAGCCTTCCCATAAGCGCGAAGAAGGTGGACATCGAGTGGGAGTGGAAATCCAACCGACCGGATCTAAGTTTCGACAACACGGTTCGGAACTATGAGACCGAATACCGGGCTAAGTGGGAGGAGTTTCTTAAAACGGGAAAATAATCGGAGCATCCGGCGCAATTACGGGTAAAATCCCCTCTTAGCTCGTCCCCTTGGGAAGGTTGCCCAGATGACAAGGGAACTTGGCCGGTCAAGCTTCTTCATGGAGCCGGAAAGGCGCTGCTGATTTGTAGCTCCCAAGGGTTTGAAGATATTCTCAATACCCTCCGCGATCATACCACATGGGCCTCGCCGCCTCAATGTGGAACGCGAGCCCATGCCCCGTCAACTTTGCAAATTCCGATTGACAGGAAATATATTTTCGTGTAACTTGAATTCGATCTCAGAGAAGGACATGTGGGCATGCGTTCCTGTGTATCGTTCATCGAAAGCAGTAAATCCAACCTTTTGGCGTTACCCCAACGCAACCATATATCTATGTCAAAGGAGGCACGATATGTCAAAGCAGTATTCTACATTCCTTTTGGCGTCGCTCATGCTTGTAGGGATCAGCACGGGGATCCGTGCTCAAACATGGGTGAGCCAAAACAATCCAACAAGTGGGAACTCAGATGTCCTGAGCGGTGGAAAGATCCAATTTGTAAGCGCGACTGAAGGTTGGATATCAACAAGCGGAGGAAGGCTTCTGCACACTACAGACGCCGGAAATAATTGGTCAGTCGTCACACCATTTCCTTCCGATACTGTGTGGAGCTTCGCTGACCCTGCCATCACAATGAGTTGGGTCGATCAGACGCACGGTTGGAAGATAAACGGAATCGGCACAAAATTCGGCAGAGGTTACGGAGCCGTGCTCCACATGACAACGGACGGTGGAGCTACCTGGGAGAAAAAAGTCATGTCGACGACCGTGGGAGATGCCGGGTTAGAGGTGCAGTTCGTCGATGATAACACCGGATGGGCGCTCATCTATAACATGGAAAACGCAACCGCCCTTTTTCAAAAGAGTACAGATGGCGGAAACAATTGGGTCACGATTACACATGATACAGCCGGAATTTTCTCTTTTGTGGATGCAAATAATGGCTGGTCGATTATGAATTCCGCTTCGAGAGATTCCTCCTTGTGGATCAACCATACTACCGACGGAGGCGTCCACTGGTCGACTCAGTATACTGATGTTTCGGCGGGAGGTTTCAACGCTATACAATTTACCGACCTTGAAAATGGGTGGGTCGTTGGCGGCAATGGAAAGATTTTCAAGACGACCGACGGCGGCTCCAGCTGGGTGAAGATTACGAATTCCGGAATAGCTCAGCAATCGGAAAGTAAATGTCTTTACTTTTTGAACGCCGACACCGGATGGATCGGCACAAATGACGGAGTCCCCGATCAAAACCCGGACAGAGTTGTGCTCCACACGACTGACGGTGGACACAGCTGGACCACGAGTTACAGGTCCCAAAACGACACTAGCGCAGTTTTTAGCCTCTACTTCCGGGACGCGAACAACGGATGGTTTACCGCCGACTACGGCCTCATTGAGCACACTACCGATGCGGGGACCGGAATCGCGAGGGAAGGGAGCGGAGTCCCGCGTCTCTTCGCCTTAGAGCAAAACTATCCCAATCCTTTTAATCCCACCACTACCATAAGGTTCTCTTTACCTGAGATGGCAAAGGTTCGGTTGTCCATCTATGATGCTTTGGGCAGGGAGGTGAAGGAACTGGTAAATGAAAGGCTGGCCGCGGGAAGCTACACCTACCGTTGGAACGCGTCGGGATTTGCAAGCGGCGTCTATTTCTACCGGATTGCCGCGCAGCCGCTGACCGGTGACAAGAGCAGCTTTGTAAAGGTAAATAAGCTCCTCCTCCTGAAATGAAATGATTAGAATTGGGGCAGGAATAGTTTTTCCTGCCTTTCATAACCACATCCGCTAAGAACTCGCCCGCCGGTCGCCATAGCCGCAAAGGCCACCAGGTTACTTCAACAAAACGTGACGGCCATTCTCAAAAGCCCATTGAAACTTCTACCATACCACTTTGCCGCGACGTGACGGCATGAGAAACCATGGAGACAAAGCCACGGATTCAATGTCCAGTTGCAATTGACACTGTGGTTGTTTAACCTTTTGAAAATACTGAGGAGGAGCGCACGAAGCCTCACTCAAATGAATAGACAATCATGGCACACAGTACCTGTCATCTACAACATGGCTGACCGACCTTGTCCACATCGCATGAGCGCAGTTTTGACATCAAAGCAGAACAATTTCCGGAGGACATATGACTTTTCCAGGTTCATCAATTTTGAGACAGACCATCACGATGTTACTCGCCGGCGGACAGGGAGAACGGCTCTATCCTCTTACCGCTTTTAGAAGCAAACCCGCGGTGCCGTTCGGCGGCAAATATCGAATTATAGATTTTGCTCTTTCCAATTGTCTTAATTCGGGACTCAGGAAGATTTACGTCCTGACTCAGTACAAATCAGACTCACTCAACCAACACCTCCTCGAGGCATGGAGCATATTCAATCCGCAGCTGGGAGAGTTCATTTTTTCAATTCCCCCTCAGAGAAAGATCAACAATGATTGGTATCTAGGCACCGCCAACGCTCTTTACCAAAATCAGAATCTGTTTTCACCGGCAAAAGACGTCAACTGGGTCCTGGTTCTGAGCGGAGACCATATCTACAAGATGGATTATCTGAAGATGTTACAGTATCACATAGAAAACGACGCTGATATGTCGATGGCATGCATCGAGGTCCCAAAGGATGAAGCGAGCAGGTTCGGCATCGTACATGTCGACGACAACTACAGGATCACCTCCTTTCTTGAGAAACCCGCCGACCCGCCCGAGATACCTGGGAGACCGGGCCGCTGTTTCGTGAACATGGGGATCTACGTCTTCAACGCGAAGCGCCTCGTTGAGATTTTCGCCGAAATGGAAGGCAAGAAGATAAGAAGCGATGATTTCGGAAAGAATATCCTTCCGTACATGGTTGAGTCGAAGATGAACGCGCGGGCTTATTCGTTCCAGGATGAAAACAGGAAGGCCGAACCGTACTGGAAGGATATCGGGACTATCGACAGCTATTACGAGGCGAGCATGAATCTCATCTCAGTCACACCCGATTTCAATTTCTACGATAAATCATGGCCGATGCGCGCCTACCAGTATCAAGCGCCTCCGGCAAAGACTGTCTCGCACGAAGGGGAAAGAGTAGGCCGCACACTCAACTCATTGATCTGCGACGGGACCGTCGTCTCCGGCGGCCTCGTTGAGCGCTCGTTACTTGGACCCAATGTCCGGGTGAACAGCTTTTCTTACGTGACCGATTCAATCATCATGGACAACTGCAACATTGGAAGACACGCCAAGATACGCAGGGCCATCATTGACAAGAACGTCATCGTACCGGAAGGGTACGAAATCGGCTTTGACCTGGTAAATGACGCCAAGAAATTCACGGTCACGGAAAGCGGGATAGTTGTGATCAAGAAGAACGAGATACTGACCTAAGTTTGATGCATTTCTCGCGCACTGCATTTCAAGTCGAAATATTTGAGATCTGGAATAGTCCATCGTTAGTTCCGCGACAGATTGCCAAATAGTGAACTTTGCTGAAATCCACTCGTCCTTTCAAATTGAGGTTTGGGCGCTTTGTTGACTCACTGATCTCGTGCCCCTAAATTCGATTCGCCTAAAATCTTCGATCAACAGAACGGGCGCAGGGCTCTGAACCAAAAGCTGGGATGCATATGAATATTCACACGATCGACCTTAAGTTTTTCACTCCGCAAACGATAGCCGCTTATCTGGTAGAAAGCGACTCCGAGTTAGCGCTCATAGAGAGCGGTCCTGATTCCGTATTCAACAATCTGCTCTCAGGAATACACGATCTGGGCTTTGACCCTCGAAATATACGAAAGGTGCTCGTTACTCACGTGCACCTCGATCATGCGGGGGCCGCGTGGCATTTTGGGGAAATGGGCGCGACTGTATTCGTTCATCAAAATGGCGCCCGTCATCTGGCGGATCCCGCAAAGCTTCTCGCGTCCGCCGGAAAGATTTACATGAATCGGATGGATGAATTATGGGGAACCATGAAGGCAATACCGGAAGCCCGACTGCACCCGACTCAGGACGGGGAGGAGATTGAAGTTGGCAACACAAAGATAAGGGTACTCGATACTCAGGGACATGCTTCGCACCACAATTCCTACTTAATCGAAGGAAGCATATTCACAGGCGATGTCGGGGGTGTCCGAATAAAAGGAGGTCCGGTGCTGCCTCCGACGCCAGCACCCGATATCAATGTCGAAGTCTGGCTCGAATCGATCGAGAAGATTAGGAAGGCGCGACCGGCCGCGATTTATCCGACCCACTTTGGGAGATCGACCGATGTTGAAAGATATCTGGGAGAGCTGCAAGATAGGCTCCTCAGGTGGACGGATTGGATAGGGGAAAAGCTCCGCGAAAATAAGGGCGATTCGGCAATATCCTCAGAGTTCGAATCGTATATATTAGCCGACCTGAAGCAGTCCGGAACAAATCCGGACTTGATAGAAGAATACAAGAACGCCGATCCCTTCTGGATGAACGCGCCGGGATTGATTCGGTACTGGAACAAATACAGGCTACAGCAATAAAACTAATCTCTTCCACGAAGAAGAGTGGTTTATGGAGATAAATAAAACCAAGGAGATACCCTAATGAAGGCTGAGCTTGAAAAGTTCTTGAAGGCGCGCGATTTCCTCCTGAGCAGGCGGGAAGATTACGAATCCGCGTATTATGGTTTCAAATGGCCTGACATCGAAGATTTCAATTGGGCGACCGACTACTTCGATACTTATTCTGAAGAGAATCACAGAACCGCGCTTTGGATAGTGGACGAAAAAGGAGTCGAATGGAAATACTCGTTCGCGGAACTCTCCGAAAGGTCGAGCAGGGTGGCTAATTATCTAAAACGACAGGGGATTACCCGCGGTAGCAGAATTTTGCTTATGCTCGATAACCAGCCTGAGCTCTGGGAGGTTATGCTCGCCGCGATTAAGATCGGCGCGGTGCTGATACCTTCGTCACTGCTTCTCACGAAGAAAGATGTCGAGGACCGAATAAGAAGAGGGAAGGTAAAGCTTCTAATCACGGTCCCCGAAGTCGCTGACAAATTCGACGGAGTCGAGGGGGATTTCGTAAAAGTTCTCGTGGGAGGGATAAAGACAGGCTGGTTCTCTTACGAAGAAGCGTACAGCTCGCTTGCCGCCTTCAGGCCGGACGTTCACACCAAGGTGACCGATTCGCTATTCCTGTATTTCACCTCCGGGACGACTGCACAGCCAAAGATGGTTTTGCACACAAACGGATCCTATCCGATCGGACATTTATCAACCATGTATTGGATTGGTTTGCGAGAAGGCGATTTGCATCTGAACATTAGTTCTCCAGGATGGGCGAAGCACGCGTGGAGTTCCTTCTTCGCGCCGTGGAACGCGGGCGCGGGAATATTCGTGTACAGGTACTCCCGATTCGTGCCTGGGGCGCTTCTGGATATATTGAAAAAGTACGAAGTAAACACGCTCTGCGCTCCCCCGACGGTTTGGAGAATGCTCATCCTTCATGACATTAAGCCGAAACCAGCGGCGATACGTGAGCTTGTAAGCGCAGGTGAACCGCTGAATCCGGAAGTGATCTCGAAGGTGCGCTCCGATTGGGGAATCACGATCAGGGACGGCTACGGCCAATCCGAAACCACACTCCAGGTAGGTAACATGCCAGGGTCTATCGTTAAACTTGGCTCGATGGGGAAACCTGCGCCGGGGTATCGCATCGAGCTTATCGACGGTGATGGGACTGAGTCTGATGAAGGCGAGGTTGCGATAAAGCTTGATCCGCGCCCAATGGGATTGATGATAAACTACGCCGACGATGTTGCGCGGACCAGGACTGTGATGTCTGGCGGCTACTACAGGACGGGCGACGTCGCCACGCGCGATTCCGAAGGATACTTCTGGTTTGTGGGAAGGGCAGACGACGTCTTCAAAAGTTCTGACTACCGCATAAGCCCTTTCGAAATAGAGAGCGTACTCATAGAATCGCCTGAAGTTGCCGAAGCCGCGGTCATTCCATCTCCGGATCCCATTCGCGGATTCGTCGCAAAAGCTTACATTACTCTGGCTCCAGGATTTAAGCCTTCCAAGGAAACGGCGAAGAGTATTTTCAATTTTGTGAAGGAGAAGGTCGCCCCATTCAAGCGCGTTCGCAAAATCGAGTTCGTACAGGATCTTCCAAAGACTATATCAGGAAAGATCAGACGTGTACAGCTTCGGGCACAGGAGGTGAATAAGGAGATTAAGAGCGACTCGGAGTTCTTTGAAGATGAGCTAAAGTAGTCTCTAGAACCAAAGTCCTGGGGCTTCTTCCGGCACCTTCCGCCGCCCGCGAATTTCCGTTTTCATCAGACGGTGAATTTTTGATGATGTGAAGCAAAGCCAGAAGACGATTCAATGTGGCGTACTTGACATTTTATTCAAGTGGTATTAAAATCAACCATCCTACCAAGCCCCGTGGGCGAGCGGGATAAGCAAGCACCTGACTCGGATATTAACCATGATGTTGAATTCTGTTCAATAAATGCGACAGAATATCGTCCGCCGGATTCTGTACAGAGTTTGTTGCCTGACGAGACGACAGCCCGGTTAATATTTTATCGGAGGTGTCCATCATGATCGGTACGACCGTAAATCACTACAAAATCCTTGAGAAGCTCGGTGAAGGCGGCATGGGTGTCGTCTACAAGGCCGAGGACACGAGTCTCAAGCGGACAGTTGCCCTCAAATTCCTGGCATTCGAACTCACACGCGATCAGGAAGCAAAAGAGAGATTCGTTCACGAGGCCCAGGCTGCTTCCGCTCTTGAGCACAACAACATTTGCAGCGTTCATGAAATTGGCGAGACCGAAGATGGGCGTCTGTTCATTGCAATGTCATGCTACGATGGTGAGTTGCTTAAATCTCGAATGGAGAGCGGTCCACTTCCGGTTGATCTGGCAATCGACATTGCTCTACAGACGGCTCAGGGATTGGCGAAAGCGCACAGCACCGGGATTATTCATAGGGACGTGAAGCCGGCGAATATCTTCATCACGAATGATGGAACGGTGAAGCTATTAGATTTCGGCCTTGCCAAGCTTTCCAGCCAGACTCGTCTTACGAAGACAGGCAAGACGGTTGGCACGGCAGCGTACATGTCGCCGGAGCAGACGCGTGGCGATGAAGTCGATCAGCGGACCGACATCTGGTCACTTGGGGTGGTTATTTATGAGATGCTCAGCGGCAAATTGCCATTCCCTGGCGATTACGAGCAGGCGATCATATACGGCATACTCAACGCGGAACCCGAGCCTCTCACGGCACTCCAAGCCGGAATCCCGTTACAATTGCAGCGCATCGTAGAAAAAGCCACGGCAAAAAATCCGGATAAACGCTACCAGCGGGCTGAAGAGATAATCGCGGATTTGCAGTCGCTGAAATCAGAAATCAAGTCAGGGACAGCGCGGCCACCATTGTTTGGATTCAGGCTCCCACGCAAGAAGCGCGCATATATGTACGGAACGGTCGCCGTGATTCTGTCAGTGCTTGTTGCCATACAGCTGTTCCTTCCAGGCGGTACAGGAGAGAGGATTAATTCAATAGCGGTTCTTCCACTAGTGAACTTATCAGGCAACCCGGAGCAGGAATATTTCGCCGATGGAATGACAGACGAGCTGATCACAAACCTGGCTAAAGTCCGCGCCCTGAAAGTCATATCCCGTACTTCCGTCATGCAATATAAAGACACGAAGAAGCCTCTACCGCAAATCGCCAGAGAGTTAAACGTGGACGCTGTGATAGAGGGATCCGTATTAAGAGAAGGAAATGAAGTACGGATAAGCGCTCAACTGATTCAGGCGTCAACAGACCAGCACATGTGGGCTGACAGCTATCAGCGGGACTTGCGCAACGTGCTTGCAATGCAAGAGGAGATTGCGAGTGCGATTACCGAAAGAGTTCGCGCCGCAGTCACAACCACGGAACGCGCCCGCCTTGCGAGCGCTCGTGCCGTCAACCCAAAATCATACGAGGCTTATCTTAAAGGCCAATTCTACATCAGTAAGATGACGGAAGATGGGTATGAGAAGGGTTTGGCATATCTTAATCAGGCGGTCGCTTTAGACTCTACTAATCCAAAAGCGTACGCTGCCCTCGCTCTCGCCTACAGCATCATCGGGCATGAAAGGCATCCAGACGCCTTCGACCAGGCCAGAGCCGCAATGCAAAAGGTGGAACAACTTGGCGGGGAACCGATGGCAGATATGTATTCAGCCTGGAGCATGAAGAAACTCTATTCCGATTGGGACTATTCAGGTGCGGAGATTGATTTGAAGCGAGCCATCGAGCTAAACCCGAGTTTCGGTGAAGCCCAAAGGGACTATTCATGGTACCTCTATTTGATTGGTAAACGCGATGAAGCTCTCGCGAGAATGAAAACTGCACAGGGGGTTGACCCACTCAACGCCCTCTTCTACGCGGATCGAGCCTGGCAGTACTGGTGGATGGGAAAACATGACAAAGCTATAGAAGAAGCCCATAAGTCACTCGAACTGGATTCCAATTTCAATGAAGGACTCGCCGTCCTCGGATACGTTTATGCCGATAAAGGCATGTATGACGAAGCCTTGGCGCTACATCGAAAGCTGGCCGTGATCGACCCTTATTGGAGATGGTGCTTAGTTACAACATTGATCAAGTCTGGAAACGAAGCTGAAGCACGAAAGACGTTAGCGAAGTTCCTTGCGGAGAAACCTGAGCCGACAGGGGGGTGGGATGGTTGGTTTCTTACAGATATTTACGCCGCGTTGGGCGACAAGAACTCAGCCTTTCGCTGGCTTGAGTTGGCCTACAAAGGTCGAATGAGTTTTCTCCCGTGGATAAACGACAACGTCCTCTACAAGCCGCTCCACGGTGACCCGCGTTTTCAGGCCATGGTGCGACGCATGAATCTGCCGGACAGGCAAATGTCATCAGCGTCATCTATATTCACCCAGAGGTTCGCCAGCGGAAGGGTTTTTGCCGGTACTTCGACAAGGGGGGCAAGGTGATAGGGCCAATTCGATGAACAAAATGTTAAGACCAAACTTCGGAATACTCTGATCTGAATGCCGCCCCTTTCCAGATAATACAGGGGCCAAAGTCACGATCTCAAAGCTGAAACAGTCCGGCATTCTGGCTGTCATATGTCAAGATGGATACGCACCGCCTGACACTGAACGACGTCAACCGCAAGCCAGTTGCGCGGCCCGCTAAGAAAAAAATGGAGTAATTCTCTCGTCCACGGCGGCAGCCACTTAAGCCACCCCAGCAGGTTGGTAATGGTACAAGCGGAACTTGCGCGCTAAAACTTTGGTTCTATTCTTTAATGGAGGAGATCTAGAGCGCGCTTTTTACTGCCTACCTATGAATATCATCTTTTCAGGTGACTCGGCGACAATGGGTGAACTGAAACGATAGCGGTTAATCCTAATGGTCAATCTTGATTATCCTCCCCGGTGTTTGATCTTCTCACTAAATATCCGTCAAAGTACACGAGGAGCGAAATTGAGAGGTGGATATCCCCAAATCTAGAAAGCTTCACTCTAATATCGCCTGCAACATCGGCTGCCCCAGACATGGCGGTCCTGCTCTCGACAAGTTCATAAAAGACTCAGATGCGCGGAAACGCACCCACGCTTTTGCTGAAATTTCTTCGCTCCCTATAACGCGAGTAATCCCCACAAGCCTTAATGCAACCGATCATTGATTACAGGAAGCTAAAATGACACTATTAACCATGACCGATATACCGACGGAGTATAACATATCAGTTCGCTCCATCTCCCGGCGTTCATCATCTCTAATTCTACTCCTCTCTTTCATATTCCTGTTCTTCGGCTGTTCGGCGGGTAGCAGCGCATCTAACAGTTTCCCGCAAAAAGTCGAAACAGTTCCGCCTGGTCACTGCAGGGTGCGGGCAGAAGTTGTAAGAATTGACCCGACTCTTCACGGACGATCCGAGAACGATCCATGTTCAAAAGCGCCCTGCGTTGCCTGGATTCTCGTCAAGAATGTCATTGCCCATGGCTCCGGGACAGATCAAATCGGAGCTGGAGATACACTTCAGGCAAGATTTGCGTTCACTCTTAGCCCTACCTCCAACGAAGAATTTCCAACATTGAACAATCAACTTCCCGGACTTTCCGTAGGCTCAATTTTCGTGGCCGACGTCCAGCTCACACCACCGCACCTGCATGCCGAGCATGGCAGTAAGCTTTACATGATTTATGGTTACCGAAAACTGAAACGCTGAATCACGATTATAAAATCCACTAGAAGGAGATCGGATGCTTATGAAACAAATATACAGTATCGTTGTGACGGCGATATTATTGTCGTGCCAACTCTCATACGCGGGGAGCACAGTTTCGAACCGGCATACCGCCAATCTGAGGGACGGTGAAACTTTATCGAGCCGTCAGAAATGGGAGTTCATGAGGTTGAGGAACCCGTACACGAATCAAATTCCTGCTAACATTTCTGTACTTGAACGCAGGTACGCTGAAACTTTGCCGACAGACCGGACAGTTGGGCTATTCAAAGGAGAACGCCCTTTATCGGCAAGCGCATGGACGCTTCGCGGGCCCTATAACCAGGGAGGAAGATCGCGCGCAATCGCTGTCGACGTGAGCGACACCAACGTAATATTGGCAGGCGGTACGACAGGCGGCATGTGGCGCTCTACCGATGGCGGCAAGAGCTGGGTGAAAGTCACACAACCCACCGACAGTATTCAAACGGTAACATGTATCGCACAGGATACGAAGAAGGGAGATACCAACACCTGGTACTATGGAACGGGCGAGTATCAATCCAACCTATCGATGCCAGGCAATCAGACCGGAGGGGGCACAACCTTCCTCGGTGGAGGAATATATAAATCCACCAATGATGGGATAACGTGGGGAAGAATTGCGTCGACCTACCCGACTTTCTCTTCCACGTTCACCAATCCTTTTCAGATTGTATGGAACGTCGTCGTCGACACTGCAAATACCACACAAAGTGTAGTTTACGCGGCAACCTACGCGGCCATATGGAGATCGACCGACGCCGGTTCGACATGGACCGCAGTACTCGGCGACTCAAATACGTCGATATATACCAACGTTGCGGTAACTTCTGCCGGCGACGTTTACGCGGCTCTCAGCAGTGACGGATCCACCAATGGAATTTGGCATTCCACTGATGGGATCAACTGGACGAATATCACTCCCTCAAATTTTCCGACAACATTTGGGCGGATAGTCATCGCGACCGCGCCGTCCAATCCCAACATATTATATGTTCTTGCCAATACTCCGGGCTCAGGCGACCCTGGCGATCCGAGCAACGGCACCGATGACTACCACAGCCTTTACAAATACGACGCAGCTTCCGCACAGTGGACAAACCTGACGACTAGTCTTCCCACCTGGATAGGTAACGATGAAGGTTACTCGTCTCAGGATGGATACGACATGGTAATAAAAGTCAGTCCTGTCGATTCGAACTTCGTCATAATCGGAGGCACGAACCTCTACAGGACCACGGATGGATTTGCAACGCAGCTAGATTCGTCCGACTGGATCGGAGGTTACGCCTTGACCAACGACAATTCCAGCTATCCGAATCAACATCCGGACGAACACGATCTGTATTTTCTCCCATCCAACCCTAGTGCGGTGTATTCAGCCAATGACGGAGGATTGAGCTACACGTCGGATATCGCGTCGCAATCGGTGTCATGGACCAGTCTGAACAATGGCTTCACGACAACCCAGTTCTATTCGGTCGCGCTCGATCATGCAACGGCAAATTCTCCGCTGATTGCTGGCGGCATGCAGGACAACGGAAATATGTTGGATAATACCTGGAACGCGGATGCGCCATGGTTAAATCTTCCTTTCGGCGGCGACGGCGGAGTTGCGGCGATCGCGGACAGCGGCAACTATATCTACTTTTCAAATCAGAACGGCAACATTTTCGAGCTCAGGATGTCCGACACGAGCTTCACACAGTTCATACCTCAAGGCGCAGGCAACTACTTGTTTACAACACCTTACGTTCTCGATCCGACAAATTCAAATGTGATGTACATCGCCGCAGGGACACAAATATGGCGAGACAACGATATCCGCGCCATCCCGATGGATGACTTCTCTCCGGACTCCACGGGCTGGACCGATCTCACAAACATAGATACGACCGGCCAGATAAGCGCGCTCGCTGTCTCCAATACCCCCGACCACGTGCTATACTACGGTACAGACGGAGGCTCCGTCTTCAGAGTGGACAGCGCCGAACAGGGAAACCCGACATCCACGAACATCACCTCCACGTCTTTCCCGCCCGGGTATGTCAGCAGCATCGCCATAGATCCCTCAAATTCCAACGACGTGCTAGTGGACTTTTCCAACTACGGCGTCCTCGATATCTGGTATTCGACCAATGGAGGAAGTAGTTGGAGCGCAGTTTCCGGCAACCTGGCACAAAATCCAGATGGAAGCGGAAACGGCCCATCAGTGCGCTGCGTGAACATGCTCGACCTCAACGGAAGTAAAATATATTTCGCGGGCACGAGCACAGGGCTTTACGAGACGACACAATTAAATGGTATGTCGACCGTTTGGGTTCAGCAGGGCGCCGAAACTATCGGCATGGTTGACGTTGAGTCAGTCGCTACCAGGAATGTTGACGGCACAGTTCTCGCCGGAACATTCGGCAATGGCGTCTACAGCTCGACCGTGACAGCTGTAACAGGGGTTAACCAGGGGAGACGCGTTCCTTTTGCTTATTCGCTGTCCCAGAATTATCCAAACCCATTTAACCCGACGACCACGATACAGTATCAGCTGGCGGCAATTAGTCACGTAACCTTGAAAGTGTACGATGTACTCGGCCGTACAGTGGCAACTCTTGTGGATGGTGCGGAGAGCGCCGGAGTATATAAAGTGAACTTTAATGCTTCCAAGTACGCCAGCGGCGTCTATTTCTACCGCATAGTTGCGGAAGGGAAGAACGGAAATAGGTTTGTAGCTATAAGGAAGCTCATGCTACTGAAGTGACATTTGGACACTAAAGTTCGTAACGTGCCCGCCGAAATTTCCGCCACGGCGGGCACTTGTTTGCCTGCAACTCTCGCACAGGGAATTCACGCGAAGTTAGTTATCCGCTCTATAAATATTTGGTGAGACGAAGGCTAATTAATTGAGTGTGAAACGGTGCGAGCGCTGCAAGGCGGATCGGGAACATATTAACTACTCCTCCTTCAGGTTACAGTTTCCGCAGATAGCTTATTCCATAAAGAATACCATGACCTGGTCGGGCTGAATACCGATTTCCGCCTTGACCCTCTGGCCGTCCTGTTTGAAGCCATACGTTTGTCCGGATATTATATCCTTCACTGATCTGACCTTAAGTGTGCCAACGTTTACTTCAAGCGTCCCGTGTTTCGCTTTGTCTTGCGAATTGATGAGATAGACAATACGTAAGCCTTCAAGCTTATGGACACGAAGGTTAACAAACGAGCCTGCTTGCGACAGAAACTTCGCCGCGGGCTTGACTCCCGCTTCTTCCACCAGGCTGATAATCAGCTTCTTTACGGGATTGTCCGGCTTATCCAGATAGCTGGCTCCGAGTGGCACACCGCTCATGATCGCAACACCATTGCCATATTTGTTTTCAATGAGCGCCGGCTCGCCGTTGTCAGTGTATACGCCGATTACCTTGGCTCCCTTTCGGGGAACTACCTTCTCCTTGAAATACTTACCCTCGAATGTGAAAGGCTTTTCTCCATTCATACCATTAACCCGGACCTTGAAATAGTTCTTCGCGCCTATCCAATCCGGACTTGTCATTCCGAAAAGTGAGTCGAGCCCCGCCCCGGGGTTGGTTCGGTACGCGAAGTCGAGCTGATTCATCGTCGCTGTCCTCGCGTCGGCGACAAGCCACCCACCTTGTCTGACATATTCCTTCAATATCTGCGCGGTTGCCGGTCTCATCACAATCTGGAATGGTAGGAACAAAATCTTGTAACGCTCCAATTCGGCGAGCGTCAGCCCTCTGTCCATCCGAAGCATGTCCGAAGTGATATCGGATTCATATAGCGCTTTGAAAAGCCCCGCATTGCTTTCATACATAAACTTGGTTGTGGATTTCTCCACGGTTTGTTCCAGAGTTTTGATTAGTCCCACGACGTCCACAAGGATGCCCACTTCGGGTTTCTCAAGCTGCGCTTCGTAAAGAGTTGGACCAAATTTCTTGATCACCTGGCCTAGCTCTTTGACAGCCTCCCCGCGCGAGGCAAGCGTGCCGTCGACCCGGGTTAGCCCTCTTCCCAGAGACTGCCTTCCGCGCATGAACGGTAGCCACTTCCAATAAATCATCCCTTTACAGTTGTTCGCAAGCGCCGTCCAGGCAAGGAGCCACACTGACGACTTCGTTAGGTAGCCATTCAACGCCAGACCGTTTTGCGCGTTCGTATAGAGTTCCGTGAGTATGTAAGGCTTCTTACCGGCGGCTGACCTTATCGTATTAAAGGTGAGATTGTGAAGCCAGTAGGGGACAGGTTTCAATTCGTGGTCCCGTTCCCACGCGTCCGGATAATATGACATGCCGACTATATTCTCGTATGGGACGATATCCCACAGATCGATGTTGTAGTTCCCGAAGTTGCTGAAGTTTGCCCATGTCGTGCCGACCGGATTGGCATTAACGGGGTGGACAGTGTCAAACTTTCGAAGGGTCTTCGTTAGCTTATGGAGAAGCGCTCCATTCAAATAGTTCCTAAACAGTGTCCAGTCAATTCCAGGCATGGACGACTTCCAGTCTTCAGTGAGGAAGGGAGAGACCTGGTTCCATGAACTGTATTCAATACCCCATGATCTTCGCAACGCCGCGAGCGAACCGTACTTCTTCTTCAGCCATCCGCGGAATTTCGCGACGACCTTCGGAGAAATCGAATAATAGTGAGGTTCGTTCCAAATATTGTAAAAGCTCAAAGCGGGACTTTTACCATACCTCTCTATCACAGCCTTGAAGTAATTCTTAACGAGAGGATAAACACGTGGATCGTCGAAATCTACGTTATCACGATTGTCAGGCATGTCATTATCGAGATTGTACTCTTTCCACATTCCCGGTATTTCTCGAAACTCCCATATCGGAAAGTAATCATAGCACTGTTCCTCCTTCAAAAGAAGAGGGACAAATTTCATGTGCGCCTCCTCTATTTTCTTCACCAGGTAGTCGGTGCGCGTCCAATCAAGCTTCTTAGTCTCCGGATTCCATTCGCCCATCGGAAAAATCATCACGTGATTTATGTTCGTCTTTTTCATCAGGGCAACATCCCTGTCGACCTCATTGAAATAATCCTGGTTCGTCGGAAATTCCTCGTTGAAGACGTTATAAACCGTCCCAATTATGATGGAATGCGGCATTTGCGCGTAACATCTGGTTGTGAAGAGAATGATACCAGACACGGCAAAAAGTGCTAAGGCTTTCATCCGATTACTCCTTATTGACATATATGTCCGCGGCGGAATCGGAAACAGCGCTTTCCGAAGGGGGACGCTACGTCACTTATTAATTGACTGCTCATGCTCAACCGTTTAGCCATATTACTTCGTCAAATTAAGAATGACGGAGATCGATAGCCAACCGATTTATCCTAACACGAGGTGAGCGGTGACCTCAAACGAAAATGCCGACGAAGGTGCGCCACGCCTATTTTCATGTTAACTTGTTGAGACAAAAGTGAGCAAGTCACTGAAGACTCTAACGAATGGATTGGGACGATCACAATGCTTAGGAACTTTTACCTCTCAGCCATTTTCATTCTTCTGGCGGCCAAAGCGCGGCCTCGCAACAAACTACCTCAAGCAAATCAAACAGGTCCTGATTCGATTATACATCATCAACAATCTTCGAGGACATCTCTATTGAAACATATGTCGGTAACTTCGCAAATTCTGATCGCCATATCGCTCATATATAATCTCGCTTCCGCGCAAACGATCTCGTCTGGTATACCCGAACCGATAATCCCGAATGGTGTGGGAGTAAATATACATTTCACCACGGGCAACACGCCAAGCCTTGATATGATCGCGGCCGCTGGATTTAGGTTTGTAAGAATGGATTGCAGTTGGTCGTCAATAGAAACAAGCCCCGGCGTTTATAACTGGTCGGCCTATGACGAGCTGATATCCAATCTTGATCAGCGCGTGTTGCGTGCAATCCTTATATTAGATTACAACAACCCAATCTATCTAAGTTCCGGATCGAGCGTCGACACCGGCCCGGCGGACTCAACTGACATTGCCGCATATTGCAAATGGGCCGCGGCTACAGTCAGGCATTTTGAAGGGAACCATGTTATCTGGGAAATCTGGAACGAACCGAACAATTCCTCCTTTTGGAAACCTTCGCCCAGTGCCGAGCAGTACGCGAAATTGGCCCTTGCCGCATGCAAGGCAATACGCCAGGCTGATCCGACCGCTACGATAATCGGCCCGGCGGCGGACAGATTCCCCTCTGACCTCCTCGATTCAGTCATGACGATGGGAGTCATAGATTACCTGGACGGCGTAAGCGTTCATCCTTATCGGGGGAATCTAAACCCTGAGACGGCGCCTTATTACACGCCGTCGAGCACACCGAACGACCGCGGTTACCATTGGCTCGACAGTCTGATATCGATTTACGAGCCCACCGGAAAAAGTATCCCTGTAGTCTGCAGTGAGTGGGGATACAGCTCGAGCTCCGTATCGCTCCAAATTCAGGCCGACTACCTTGTGAGGATCCAGCTTTTCAACCTCTACAATGGACTGCCGCTTTCGATCTGGTACGACTGGACCGGCGGTAATTCCAGTTTCAACATCATCAACGCATCAACCATGTCCCCCTATCCTGCGTACGTAGCCGCCACGACACTCACTCGCGAGTTCTCGGGCTATGCGATCAAGGCGCGATACAACACCGGCGATACTGCCGATGTGGCTTTGGTCCTTAATAATGTCGGCGACTCAGTAAAAGTCGCCGCCTGGACGGATGGACAGCCTCGCGTCGTTACATTCCCGTTGTCGGGTCTTTCACTCCCCGATACAGCGACCACTGTTTGGTGGGTAAATGATATCGGCGACACCGGAACTATCAAGGTGCAGTCGAGCAGCTTCACCGATACTTTGACAGGAACGCCGAAGTATTATAGTACATTCCGGCCGATTTCTGCCGTGCCCGTGCCCGCGGCGCCCGCTCTCGTTTCTCCGGGCGACTCCATAAAGGGACTGATAAGGGAAGGGAACTTTGTTTGGAACAGGTCATTTTCCTATTTCCCAACTAAATATCGGATTCAGTTTGCGACGGACGATTCAGTCAATGTAAACGGTTCATTCGAATCTAATAATGTTGTCCTGGATACGCTCCTTGCGGATACTTCGTTACAGCTTCTCTATCCGCTGGATTCGGCGGCAACGTATTACTGGCATGTCCGCGCGGAAAACCTCGGCGGCGCAGGAACGTACTCAAACACTTACATCTTTAAGACAGGCAAGGCAATTGCGCTTCCAGCAAGGCCGGGCATAGTCTATCCGGCCGTAAGGGCAACTGGAATTTCGCTGAAGCCGGCATTCATGTGGGACAGCTCCGCCTACGCGCAGAGCTACGAATTTCAAATCGCCACAAACTATCTCGGTTACACTAGCGGTGACTCGGTAGGAATGTTCCTTCGGCAAAACGTTTTTCTGGACACGACAATAACCGACACATCATTTCAAATACCAACGGCGCTCGACACCTCGGCCACTTACTTCTGGCAGGTCAGGGGAGTAAACACAGCGGGGAGTGGCCAGTTTTCGCCAACCGGGGTTTTTACGACTGGGAATGGCATCACGGCTGTTGGTGAACTCGGCGAAGGACCGCTGACATTCGTGCTCTCGCAGAACTACCCGAACCCTTTCAACCCTACAACGGATATCGCGTTTAGAATTCCCACTGCCGGCCTTGTTACACTCAGAGTTTATGACGTGCTGGGCAGAAGGGTAGTGACACTGGTGGACAAAATCGAACGTCCGGGGTATTACAACGCGCGATTCAACGGAGCAGGCCTGCCAAGCGGGGTGTATTTTTACAGGCTCACCACTCCCACCAACTCCAAGATTCTGAAGATGATCTTGCTGAAGTAATCGCCGGCCGACACATATTCGCTCGATAAGGTGGGAGCCCGATGTACGTCATGGTACAATTATTATTGTTTCGCACTCAAGCAGGGTTTAACTTTTCTACGGCCGGCGAGACTTCCCCTACGCTTGCCTAACATCACAGGACCAACTGACTCGCTATAGCACTCATCAAGGAGAAGGAGCTGAGGATGAAGACTTTTCTTACCACGATTATATTAACTCTTTGTGTCGCCTTAAATGTACAGGGACAAACTTCAGCAACGAAGAAGAGCCCCGCCAAACCACCTGCGGACACAGTTAATGTCTGGACACCTACTTTAGTCACCGGCTTAAACGTCAGCCAGATAGCGTTCAGCAACTGGACTCAAGGCGGCACCAACGCACTCGCATGGACTGCGACGGTTAACGGCAGCTATAATTACAAAGGCAATATATGGAGCTTGCAGAACCATCTTCGCGCTTCATACGGAAGGAGCCGACTCGGTGGACAAGCATCAATTACCACGGATAACAGCTTGCTCCTCGAAAACGTGTTAACATACAACGTCGGCTGGGCGACAAATCCATTTGTCAGCAACACTATCATAACAACACTTGCCGAGGGGTATTCTTATGCCACAAGTGTGCCTGTTCCCATAGCTAACTTTTTCGACCCAGGCTATGTGACCCAGAGTCTCGGCTTCGCATACACCAGTTCGAACGACTTCACGACACGCCTAGGAATCGCATCTCAGGAAATCTTCGCGAACAAGTTCCGACAATATACCGACAATCCTAGCACCATCGACAAAGTCG
>JAJYRM010000087.1 GCA_021794075.1 Bacteroidota bacterium
GAGTTCCACGCCCTTCTTGAAATTCGACTTGAGTATCCGAACCGAGAAGCTCGTGCCTGCGGATTCGTCGGCGCCGATATCGTCAAGAGCCTTCTGATACTCCACACGGTTAAGGGACGTGGTACCGAAACTGAACAGCTGGTCGAGGACACCGGACACCCCATCCTGACCGCGAGGCTGCTCAAGCTGCGGGTTGTTCTTTACCTGCCCAATGACGGTAACGGTATTGCTGATCGATTCGGGCTGTACAATCAGCCTGATGCCGTTGGGCAATGTGGTGACACTCGGATTGGTTGTGGGACGCGGAACAGACGGTTGCCTGATCGCTCTGTTCGCCCACGCGGGAAGCTTAACCGGCGTAGTGTGCGTCGGTGTGAAAGACTCCGCTCCGCCGAAACCTTTCGAGGTGATCGGCTTACCCGATGCCTGGGGAGTCAATATAGCAAATATGGCGTGCTCGGAATTGAGATACTCCCTTGCGACGCGATTAACGTCCTGCACCGTTACTTTTTCCATCATCTTCAGGTCGTCGTTGGGAGAATTGCGATGCTCGATGGCCACGGCATCTGACCAGGCCTGGGCAAGTCCGGAAATTGAATTCTTCTGGAATTCGGCTTCAGAAATTTCGTGTCGCTTGGCGGCTTCGACAAGATTCGCCGGAACTCCGCTCCTCAGCTCCTCAGCGAGCGTGTCGTTTATCTCGGTCATCAGCTTCGCGGAATCATATCCTTTAGGGAAAGCCGCGAGCGCAAAACCAAGTCCCGACTTTGTCAGCGGAGCGTATTCAAAACCGGCATAGAGGGCTTTTCCTTGCGGCACAAGGGAATACAGGCTTCCTCTCTGGCTGCTGAGAACATCGGAAAGTATCTCAGCTGCCGCGTAGTCCGGGCTGTTCGTTCCGGGCATTCTGTAAGAGATGACGGCGAGACCATACGGAAGATCTGTTTGCAGATGCATGGTGTCGGTTTTAACCGGATTAAAAACGAAATCCGGTCTCTTCGGAAGGGAACGAGAAGGAATTGGCCCAAAGAGTTTCTTCACTTCCGCGAGCGCTTTCTCAGGGACAACATCTCCTACGATTATGAGGATAGCGTTGTTCGGAGCGTACCAAGTATTGTGAAAATCATGGAGCATGGTTCCGCTAGTCTTGTTGAAGGAAGGGCGTGTGCCGAGCGCGTCGTGAGCGTAAGGTGTTCCTTTGAACATGGCGGATAGAAGTTTCGTGTAGAACACGTACTCCGGATTGGAAAGATCCGAGGCCACTTCCTGCTCGATCGCTCCCCGCTCTTTGTCCCACAGACTGTCGGTGCACAAAACGCTTCTCATCCTAATCGACTCGATGTGAAGCGCCACGTCAAGGTCTTCGGCCGGAATGGTAAAGAAGAACTGAGTGACCATTTGCTGCGTGTCAGCGTCGAAGTCGCCGCCCATCGCCGCAGTCACATCCGCGAGCTGGTTTGCGGAGAGGCCCGGGCTTCCGCGGAACATCATATGTTCCATGGCGTGTGCCGTTCCGGGGAATCCCGCGGGGGCTTCGTCAGAACCGACCAGGTAATTTATCTCCGTGGTCACGACGGGAGCGAGAGTGTTTCTTACGATTATCACCCGGAGCCCATTCTCTAAAGTGGATCGCAATACGGTTTCATGGCTCGCCGACTCTTTCACAGCCGCGCGAGCGCCAGGCACCGGCAATAAGGCAGTCAGCAACATCAATAGAACTGACACTGCAAAAATCTCGCGAAGACGGAATTGCCTTTCGGGATTCAAGGCATAACCTCCACTGGATCGGGGAATCCGGTGCATTTCTCCTCCTGGGTTTTGTTTCAAATGTTCTTCCTCAACCACAAAGAGACTTCGTCTAAGTGAAGCTCCATTATGGTACAATGTCATAATGATGAACTGTTTTGCCAAATGGCCCATCCGCCGGAATAGCGAGATGGTAGAATTTCGCGTCAGCGGAATTACTGACGGAAAGAATTGTGCTTTCAATCTCATGCAAACTTAAAAAATCCTACAAGTTCAAACCCCACCTCGGTAAATCGGGGAAAGTTTCATTGAAATATTTTAACGATCCCGTCGTTTAATTCATAACAACGTGCGGAGCGGGCGGATCCGAAAGATCAGGCGGGAGTTGGAAAAAGGCCGGACTCTCGTCCGGCCTTTAAGAGACTACTGACCCTGGTTCGGCCTTCTTTCCTGATGCCCTCCGCCATGGCCGTGCGAGCCATGACCTCCGTTTCTCGGATATCTTCGCCTCTGGCGTGACTTCTGAGGAAGAGGAAACTTAGGTTCAGGAAGTGGCGTGAGAAGATCGTCTTCCGGATAGGTCGAAGGGATATCTTCACCGAGATATTCCTTTATCGCGGGAAGAGAATACGCATCTGTCTCGGTCGCGAAACTTATCGACGTCCCCTCCGCCCCAGCTCTGCCCGTCCTACCTATTCTGTGGACGTAATCTTCAGGGTTCTCAGGAAGAGTGAAGTTGACGACGTGACTTATCCCTTCAACGTGAAGACCTCGCGCGGCCACGTCGGTTGCTACGAGCACATTAATGCCGCCGGACCTAAAACTCTCGAGGCGTTTGACCCGTCGCAGCTGTTCCACGTCTCCCGAGAGCAATGAGCAGTTGATTCCGTGGGATGAAAGATGGTCTTTGAGGTCACGGGCCGTGTCTTTGCGGTTGGCGAACACTATTACTCTGTCTAAACCGCGCTTCGTGATAAGATTGTATAGGATCTTGAATTTCTCTATGTCGGTAGTGAGATAGAAGACCTGCTTGATTGTTTTAACGACGACACGTTCGGGTTCGATCTCGACGATGTTCGGTTCGGTAGTCCATTTGGAGGCCAGCCGGTTGACCTCAGGAGTGAGCGTGGCGCTGAAGAGCATCGTTTGTCTTTGCGTCTTTGGAGGCGTGCTCTCAATTATCCTGCGCACGTCGGGGATGAAGCCCATGTCGAGCATTCGGTCGGCTTCGTCTATCACAAGGATCTCGATCTTGTCCAGATGAATGTTCCCCTGTTTCTTGAAGTCCAGCAACCTACCCGGAGTCGCAACAACGATATCGACATCTCCTTCAGCCAGAACTTCCTTCTGCTCGCGATATTCCATTCCACCAAGCACCGCGAGGACTTTCAGATTTGTGTATTTTAAAAACGCGTCCGCATCCTTCTTGATCTGCATGGCGAGTTCCCTCGTCGGAGCGAGGATGAGGGCACGAGGAGATTTCCTCTGCGGCTCCTTTAGGGGATTGTTGAGAAGCCTCGTTATGATCGCGATGAGAAAAGCTGCCGTTTTTCCAGTACCGGTCTGCGCGCGTCCGGCGGAATCGAGGCCCTCGAGCGCTTTTGGAAGAATTCCTGCCTGTATTGGCGTGCAGTACTGGAAGCCAAGGTCATAAATAGCGTGCATGACTTCGGGTCGGATGTCAAAATCATGAAACCGGTTCTTGTCGGGAACGGGCGGGACGACGTATTGCGAAATGTCCCAGGAGGTGTCTTGTACGAGTGCTTCCTTTGGCTTCTCTGCGGTACGTTCGCTATCCGTGCGCGGTTTCCGTTCCTGCCTCTGCCGGTTCTCCGGGCGTTGCCCTCTGTCCGGCCTCTGTGTTCTCCCCTGTCCCTGCGGAGCTCCGGAACCAGGTCTTCTCTCCTGGCGCTGCCGATTACCGGAATTTTCTCCTGGCTTAGGTCGCTGTCCTCTTTCAGGCCTGGGACCTTTCTCGAATCTCTGCGCGTCGTCCGGCCTCTGATTCCGTCCCTGTCCAGGTCGGCTTGATTGTTCGTTTCTCCGGCCGCCTTGCTGACGCTGATCATACCGTCGTTGTTCCTGGCCTCTTTGTTGCTGCCCTCTGTTGGGGCCTTGCTTCTGGCCCTTCTCTTCAGTTTTCTTGACTTCCGGCTTCGCTTCCGGGCGACCGAAAATTTTTCTTAGTATATTCTTTAACAAATTACCTTCACCATTTCCTTGCTTGCTTAGTGATATATTTTTTGCGCGCCGAAAGACGGACGGGCACGAGCCGCCACGTCACTCAACTATAACCGCTTCCCGTTCAAGTTTGATCCCGAATCTATCGAGGACCCTTTTCTCGATCTCTGAAGCGAGTTTAAGGAGCTCTTCTGTTGTTCCGGAATAATTCACCAACGCAAGCGCATGATTGGCTGATATTCCGACACCGCCTGCCCGATGCCCTTTATGAAAGCCGGTATTTTCAACCAGCCAGGCAGCGGGTACTTTTATTCCCTCCGCACTCCTGAACGAGGGCGCCGGCCCAAGTCCGTGTAGCCTGACCCGTTCAAGAAACTTCTCATGTTCGGGCTCGCTCAATACAGGGTTGACGAAAAACGAACCTACCGAACGAGAGTTTGGATCTTTCGGGTCGATCACCATGGATTTTTTCCTGCGCAGGGCAATAACGGCTTCTCTTACCGAAAAGAGCTTCCGTTCCGCGTTCTCAATGCCGCGGGACTCCTTGTTTGACTCAATGTAAGATTTGAGTTCGGCATATTTCAATGACGGCTCACCGCCGCGGGTCAGCTTGTAACTGACTTCCACGACAACGAAGCGGTTTCTGTCTTCCACCTTGAACCTGCTTCGACGGTAGCCGAATCGGCAATCGGCAGCACTGAACTCGACCAGTTCAAGCGACTTCCTGTCAAGCGCTTTGACCGATACGATTGTGTCTTTCACTTCCTGGCCGTACGCTCCGACGTTCTGTATCGGAGTCGCGCCGACCGAACCGGGAATGCCTGACAGGCATTCGATACCGGCAAGACCTTTTTCAACGGATGATCTGACCAGATCGTCCCAGGTTTCGCCCGCGGCTGCCGTAGCGATCGTGGAATCGCCGGCGTCTTCGAAGCGAACACCTCTCAAATCGACCTTCAGCACGAGTCCGCGGAAACCATTGTCCGGAAAGACCATGTTGCTGCCGCCGCCAAGAACAACGAGAGAAAAGCCCGTAGTCTGGAAGAAATTCACCGCGGAGGTAATTTCATCAAGCGTCCTGCAAATGATGAAATACTGCGCGTTTCCTCCCAGGTGAATCGTGGTGAGATCTGCCAGCGGCACCTCCGCCCTGAACTCAGCCAGCTTATCGGGCGACACTCTCATACGTAACAAGATAACCAACTTAAGGGAGATAATTACCACATTTCCTTGGGCAAAGTGCGCGCAAGCCATTCTCGATCCTCTGCCAAATGACATAAAACTAGCCATCCGCAACCCTCCGGTGAGCTCACGGGCCCTCCTGCGACCACGAACGGTCACGGAAGTTTCGGCCTATTTCATCGAAGACTCGCAAATACATCGACACGTTTTAATGTGGACGCACCCGTGCCTTGACACTAACATACCTTAAACTAACATTAACAAAACCTCCGCGATCCCAATACGTTGGGACAGCTGGCAGGACACAACATAAGACATCACGGGAGAAAGGGAGCACTCAGACCTACTGACACGGCATTAGCTACAAGTACATTCTGACACCAACACGGAAAGGTGGACGATATGAAAGCCGTGAAGATTGCTCTCGCGTCATTAGCAATTCTCGGTCCGGCGAGGGAAATATTTGCACAGGCCGCCCCGTTCCTGAATTTTGTCGTCTCTCCCCAATCACTGGGCATAGGTGGCACAACAGCAGCTATCGCGTCGGGAAACGCCCTAGCTACTGTAGGCAATCCCGCGCAGCTCGGTATGTTCTCACTTGAGAATACGTTCAATGCCGCGAGTGCTTTGTGGACGAACAGGTCATACGCCTTCGCGTATGGCATCCCGTACAGAGATGAGTCGTTGTACGTGTTGGCCGCGAACGTGGGATTCCCACTTCGGTTCATCGATTCCGGCAACCCGTTCAAAGCGAGCGTGGGGATCGGATATTCAAATCTCAATTTCTCATTCAGCTCTATTATTCTACCCGGCTCTGGACCGGAGACGGACGTATCCAACAGCTTCACGCTTGGACTGGGTATGGACTATTTCGCCCGAGTGGGAGTAGGTTATTCCTTGAAGTTTATTAATACTTCAAATTCATATCTCCCCGTCAACCAACCGGCGCAAGATCTCGGCGCGATAGTTCAGGTGCCATTGTCCAAACTAATTCTCGGAGACGATGAAAGGCAGGGTAACATCAATGGTTTGGTTCCTTCAGTCGCAATAAACTTCGGATACGTGATGAGAAACTTCGGCCGGTACGTTTATCCTCCGTGGATTCCACTGCCGACAGAAGCCGATCTCGGCTGGGGTGTCGATTTCGGGATCAAGTCGATGGTTGATGGGGAACGTCTGGAATGGATTTCTTTCGTCTGGTCCGAGCAGGCAGACGACCATCCATTCCATGAGGACTCAATCGTCGCTTCGATCTACGGCACAGACACCACATGGAACCATCCAACGAGTTATCAGAAAGGACTTGGCAGCTTCGGCATCTGGCGAAATTTAGTTTTGGACAGAGGAAGTCAGTCGGTCGGCATCCGCAAAGGCGGGCAGATCGGTCTGTGTGAGTTCCTCTACTTACGTGCAGGCGCGATCACAGACGCCAGCCAGACTAGTTATTCAACTTTCGGTTGGGGACTGCGACTCGACGGCCTCGCGAAGTGCCTCGTATTCTTCAAGTGGCTCAACCCCAATGCTCCAGTCGCCAGGTTCTTGCTCGATCATATCGATCTGGAATATGATTACAGCAAGGCATACGGTTGTATCTATCAGGGAAAACCGTTCGAAGACCTGAACGTCGTGGTTAGGTAGAAGAATTACTAACCTTCTACAATGGACGGTTCAAGTTGCGACAGGCCGCCCCGATGCGGCTCTCATCAGTACCGACAGGTGTTTCTATAAACAGGCCGTTTATACACTGGGACTCCGCCATCGCTCCGGCAATTTCCGAGCGAACGGCGTTTTCCCGAAACACCCGGCTCACTGATTCAAATCAGCACCGGCAGGAGCCTTCTGTTTGTAGTTCAGGTCACCCAAGAAAAATTGCCATCTCCTTTAGGAGCGGCCTGTTCGCGCCCGATTCCCAGCTTGCTTCATGGTTGTTGTGGAATCGCAGAAATGCAACCTTGAGGCTCCTCGAATGTTACTCCAGCCCACTGAGGAGCAGACCCGAGAGGAGCTTCGGATAAAAATACGTCGACTTCTGCGGCATGACCGCCTTCGCGTCGGCAACTTCCTTCACCTGTTCCACCTTCGTCGAGTTGAGTATGAAGCCGAGCTGTCCCTTCCCGGCCTGCACCGCGGCATCAACCTCGTGCATGTCGATGGTATAATTGATGTTCAGCTTCTTCTCCTGGGCCTCTTTTGAAATGCCGAGTGTCTGCGTCAGTACGAAGTCGTGCAGCAGCGTGACATCCAGCCTCTTAACAGGCGCCGGGACGTTCTCCTTGACGATTGCGAGCACATCAGAGCCTGACTTAAGCTTCATTAGAAAGTACTTTTTCTCAGGGAGTATCAAGCCGTAGGCGTGCTCGCCCGCCGACAACAGCGATGATGCAAGCGAGCCTATATCGGGCTTTGCAGTGAATTCGAAGTTTGTCTTGACAGCGCTCATCATCTTATTCGCGTCGAAGCCGGCAATGCTGTGAAGTATCCTGTGAGTCGGGTAAACGACGAGCCCGGAGTCGAATATGTTGGTGAAGTACATCATTATATAATTATAAGCTTCCTTGCCAGTGTGCTTCGAGTTCTTCGCCTTCATCTGCTTCTGGTACTCGAGCGCAGTCTCGTACCTGTGGTGACCGTCTGCGATATAGACCGGCATGTTCTTAAACAGATCATGGAACAGCTTCAGCGTCGCGGCGTCGGTGATGCGATAAATTCTGTTGTTCACCCCGTCCTGGTCCGCCTCCAGAAACGGCTTTGTCTTCACGAGCTTGTCATATTCTTTTTCCAGCTTCTTGCCGGGATCGCCGTAAAGACTGAATATCTGGCTGAATGACGCCTTTGTCGCCGTCATGAGTTTCAGCCTGTCCATCTTCGGACCGGAGAGAGTGTGCTCATGCGGGAGAACCACGCCCGCTTCGAACGGCTCGAGTTTTATCCAAGAGATGAATCCACGACGGGTAACCTTTTTGTCGTCCTGAGTTTGAAACGTTTGCATGCAAGGGTAAACTGCTGGCTCACTGTCGACGACGAGCGCCTTCTCCTTCAACATGCGCTGCAATTCCTTCGCGGCCTCCGGATACGGATCGGCGGAAGGGTTAAGGTCGAGCTTTATGATATTGTTCGGATCCCTGTCGAACAGTTCTTTTTGCTGCTCTTTGTTTATTACGTCGTAAGGGGGCGCGACGACTTTGGAAAGATTCTTGACTACTTCGGTGTTGTAATGAATTGCCTTGAAAGGTTGGATCTCTGCCATTTAATACTCCTCTTTTCTGGAATCATAATAACAACTGCGGGTTTCTTAATGCAAGGAGCCTCGGTTAAACATTTCGTAGTCCGAGGATGCTGCTGAAATTCCGCGGTGAAGTCACCGGGTTGCGAATCGAAATTATCAAAGACCCATCCACCTGACTCTCGGAATTCCCAGCTCCCCGCCACTTACTTCTTACTATCTATATCCCAGTCTCTTAATCTTCCCCCTGTCATCCCGCCATTCCCTTTCGACCTTGACGAACAATTCCAGAAACACCTCGTGCCCGATAAGCTCTTCAATTTGCCTTCTCGCGTTCTGACCGATTTGCTTGAGAGCGGCGCCTCCCTTTCCGATGATTATTCCCTTCTGCGAATCACGCTCGACATAGACGACCGCGCGTATAAATGTTTTCCGTTCGGAATCACTTTCCCTGAATTCCTCAATTTCGACCGTCGTGGCGTAAGGCACTTCTTCTTTGAATACCTTGAATATTTCTTCGCGTATAAGCTCGCTCACGAAGAACCGCTCGTCCCTGTCGCTTACGTAATCTTCCGGATAATAGGCATTCCCTTCCGGCAGATATTTCACGATGGTCTTCTTCAGATCGTCGAGGTTCTCCTCCTTCAGTGCCGAGACCGGAATTACTTCGTCGAAAGGATAAGATTCGCTGAAGGCCTGTATCAGCGGCAACACCTCCGACTTCTTTATGAGATCCATCTTATTGATTACCATGAAGACCGGCTTTTTCTCCTTCGCCTTGAAGAGCTTCGCGATCTCGGGTGAGTTCTTTACCGAGCTGACCGCGCCGCGGTCGCTCGCATCGGTCAGGAACATCACGATGTCGGCTTCTTCTATCGCATCGCCGGCAAACTGCATCATGACTTCCTGCAATGTGTATTTCGGCTTGATGAGTCCCGGTGTATCGAGAAAGATTATCTGGTGGCTTTCTCCGCTTAGTATGCCCGCAATTTTATGTCGCGTTGTCTGCGGTTTTGGAGTTACGATGGACAGTTTCTGTCCGAGTATCGCGTTAAGGAGAGTCGACTTGCCGACGTTCGGTTCACCGACGAGAGCAACATAGCCTGCTCGAAATATGGCCGCCCCTTTGTTATTTGGTGTCACCTCTAACAAAGCTCCAAATCACAACTTACAATTTTCAAACAAAAGGCAAATTCCAACCGGATAATCATCAAGCGCAAAGAATCTTGGACGTTGATAATTGACCGATAAGGAATTGGTTGGAGCTTGGTGTTTGGAACTTGTAATTTACCATTACAGGGCTGCTTCCCCGCTCTCCTCTGTCCGCACACGGATTACCTCTTCAACAGGATAAATGAATATCTTTCCGTCACCCACCTGCCCAGTCTTGGCGCTCTTAATGATCGTCCCAACTATCTTATCCACCTGATCGTCCGGTGAAATAATTTCGATTTTCATCTTCGGGAGGAAATCGATCTGGTACTCTGACCCGCGGTACATTTCCGTATGCCCCTTCTGACGGCCGTAGCCTTTGACTTCGGTGATCGTCATTCCTTTTATACCAATTTCTATCAGCGCCTCTCGTACATCATCTATCTTGAACGGACGGATGATAGCCTCGATCTTCTTCATTTCAAGCTCCTCGATTTTTTCTCGCGATTGTTCATAGCGATGAATTCGCATGTCAAAATTGCCACAAATTGCACATAGAATCAAGAAAGGATGGCGTGTCACAAATTCGAGGTTTAAATCTGAAAGAGCCAACACGTGTTTGCATGGTAAAATCACGCGGTTCCCTCACAACATTTTATTAATTATCCCGCAATAGACGAAGCTCCTCCACGTAATTGAAACGGAGTGCCCGCATTGTTAAATTGAGACGAAAGAACTTGGAGCAGATTTGAAAGCAAAATTGGCACTCGCAAACGGAACAATTTTTACCGGTGAATCTTTTGGAGCGGAAGGCGAAACGGCCGGTGAGGTTGTTTTCAATACAAGCATGATAGGTTACCAGGAAGTCCTGACCGATCCATCATATTGCGGACAGATTGTAACGATGACGTATCCGCATATCGGCAATTATGGTATCAATCCCGAGGACGTCGAGTCATCTAAGCCGCAGGTCGCCGGTTTCATCGTAAGAGAGTACAGCAAATTCTACAGCAACTTCAGGGCGACCGAAAGTCTCGGCGACTACCTGAAGCGGAACGGCATCGTCGGAATAGAAGCGATCGACACAAGGAAACTTACCAAGATAATACGCGAAGTCGGCGCGATGAACGGCGTGATTTCGACGACCGATCTAGACGACGCATCGCTCATAAAGAAGGCGAAGGCTTTCCCTTCGATGTCGGGCCTCGACCTCGCGAAGGTAGTGACGACGAAAGAGCCATATAAGTTTTCACAGAACGGAAAATCGGGATACAAGTATAAGGTCGTCGCGTACGATTTCGGCATTAAGACTAACATACTCCGCAAGCTTTATGATCGCGGATGCGACGTGACGGTTGTCCCGGCGAGCTTTTCAGCGGAAGAGGTTCTCAAGATGAACCCGGACGGCATATTTCTCTCGAACGGACCAGGCGACCCGGCGGCCGTCGACTATGCCGTCGAAAACCTGAGGAAGTTGATAGGAAAGAAACCCATATTTGGGATTTGCCTCGGTCACCAGCTCCTCGCACTGGCGGCGGGCGCCAAAACATTTAAGATGAAGTTCGGTCACCGCGGGGCGAACCATCCGGTAAAACACCTCGCCAAAGAGACTGTTGAGGTCACTTCACATAACCACGGCTTTGCCGTAGATCCAGAAAGTCTTCCGTCGGATTACGAAGTAACACACATAGATTTGAATGACAACATCCTGGAAGGATTCAGACACAAGAGTCTTCCGCTCTTCTGTGTTCAGTACCACCCCGAAGCGTCGCCCGGTCCGCACGACAGCGATTACCTTTTCGACGATTTCATCGAGATGATTGAAGGGGTGAAGGTAGAGGCGAGATGAAAGCCCATTCCCTGACATCGGCGCTAACGCGATTTGCGCGCGCACTCAGGGATTTCCTCAGAGGTGTTTTCTCCGACCACAGCGAAGGGCCGCGCTGTTGTTGAATCTAATTTTGATCGAGTTCATCAGCCCCGCTCGTTGGAACGGGGTTAGTTATTGAGTGATCCTACCAAAGCCTCGGATTCACCACGTCATTATATATTGACCCAAAAGTATAGCTCACGCCGAACGCGGTCCAGTACGAATACTGCGTCGCAAGCTCCGTCTGCTGCAATAGGATCTGGTCAGTCGTGGCTCCTGACTGTGGCAGCGACAGCTGATCGTGTATCATCGACACCGCTCCTGAAAGATTGAGAGACAATCCCTGAGAAAGTGAAAGCGACAGCTGCGTATAGAACTGGAGATGGTTCTTCGCGAAGTTGTAGAAGTAGTTGGCGCCGTTCAGCGACGCGTTTATCGAGCCCCACGGCTGCGTGAGATTCAGGATTACGGACAAGCCCTGGCTTGTCAGGTGATCTGAGAACTTATTGAAAATAGTCTGGGCGTAATATCTGTAATAATCGTATCCCAGCTCATACCTGAAGCGAAGCTGCCTCATGGTAGATTGCGAATAGGGGAATATGTCGTATTCTATCTCTGGCGATAGAGAGATGGCCGCTTTTTCATTATTGTACGTCGAAGAAGACGACGAAACAATTCCTCCCGCCGACCAATGGCCTCCAAGGCTCAGCGCGCCCATCGCCTGCAAATCCTGATTCCGGGAAATCGCGATCACGTCCTGACTGCTCGCTATGTAATGGCTTTCACTGTAGCCAGTACCTGCCGTGAACAGGAATTTTGACTGGGCAGTGGTTCTGCTTGCCGACACTCTTCCTGACCACGAGTTCTGGCTCGTTAACGACTGCCCGTTCAGATATCCGTTCGCCGAGACGCTGAATACCCAATGATCCCAGCGGTCTCTGACCACGGTACTTGCACCTGCTTTTGAAACGTTCACCGAAAGGTACTTGCCGATCGGGGTCTGGTCCGCGTAACGCACAAGGCCGAGACTCAAAGTGTTCGCGACACCCTGCCTCGTTTTGTCCCAACTCTGGGAAGGTCTCGACTCATACCGAAGAGTGTCATCCATGCCTGTGAACGATTCCCGCCCGAGGAAGATGAGAGTGAATTGCGTCCCTCCACTGCCGGTAGGCATAGTGGTCACAAGCACCTGGACCTGCGCTTCATCGCGGTTCCGGACGTAGTTGACAAACCTCACGTGGGTTCTTATGTAGTTGAAGTCGCATACATTGCAGTCAAGAAATACATTCGGCTCACCGACCACGGGTTTTGCCACCTGAGCGTATGTGCAGGCAAAAAGATCTGACGAGACAAAGAGGAGTGAAAGAAGGAAAACAAAATTACGCATGACAGATAATCCGGATTCGTGCTTCTGGTTCTTAAATTCTGAGTTACTCCGTGTACTAGAAGGGGGTACCTTTGAAACGCAGCACTCGATTGCAATTGAAATATAAACTCACCGGTATTTCAGTTCCATGCCTTTCAGAAACCTTTTTAGGGAAAGTGCGAAAAAGTTATCTCGCGTTCTCTTCTAACTTACTCTCTTTCAACCGCGAAACGCTCGAAACACTTTACCGGTGACTCTTGCTTCTAGTCAGATGCAATTTGTGCACACCTGGTGGCAATTGTTGCATGCCGATTGAGAGCCTGCCGATAAAACCGTTCCTGTTAGCGACAAAATTCATGGCACGGTTAATGAGTAATAGATTAGAAAAAGGAGATATTATGTTTGCGCGCACTAGTCTAGGTTTGTTAATCTTTTCCCTGCTACTGGCCGGGTGCACGAGAACCACGAATCCGCTTTCCTCATCCGCCACATCGGGCAACGTGACGATGTCCGTCTCTTTCACAAATCCGCTAATGGCCACGAGTTCGGGTAATTTAAACACAGTCGATGCCGTTACGCCGATCAGAATCGACAGTGCGGTCGTAGTTCTCGCTGGAATTAAGTTCGAAAGCAACATCGATTCTGTTCAAGTAGACACAACAGGTGATAGCCCGCTTCTCTACATCAACGCGAGCGATCCAAGCGTCATTTTCCGCGGACCATTTGTGATTCACGTTCGTGATACAGTTGCGATCAATTTCGCCAGCCAAACGCTTCCCGCCGGTACGTACACGGGAATCAAGTTCGCCATCAAGAGACTCGATCGCGGCGAATCTTACCACGACAGCGAGCATTTCAATAATGGGATCATGCCCCCCGACACGTCGGTCCAGAACTATAGCATAGTCGTTTGGGGCTCAATCTATAAAGACTCGAGCTGGGTGCCTTTCGAATTCAAGGATAATCAGAGCGTGGAATTCAAGGTTCCTGGAAATATAACGATAGCAAATTCCACGAGTTCGATAAAAGTGGCGCTGAACTTCAACATGGGATCATGGTTCACAGATCCAAGCACCGGCGCGACACTCGACCCGACCGATATGTCGTTCCAGAACCAGCTTAGAATTCAGCAGGCGATACGCGCGTCGTTCGGCGACGGACGCTGCGAGCACGAACAGGAACAGCATCGCAACGGCCAGGACAACTGAGTGACGATTTCCAAATAGATGTTTCCGGCAACTCCGGGTAAACAACAGCAGAAGCGAAGCCTGCCACCCCCTCCGGCAGGCTTCGTGCTTTTTATTGGGGGCTTCAACGCGGATGTATGAAGTTCCCTCCTGGATTGAGCGGAACAACCCGCATGCTGTCGGATAGACCCGTCTTTGGGATTTTCTTGATCATTCCCGGATCGATCATCGGATTCACCGGGACAATTCTTGTGAAGAACTTCATGTTTCCAACCACCATTCTATCCGGTTCGATGCGCGGACGCGAGCGGATCACCCTTTGTATTTCCTGTCTATCAAGGTGGAAAGATGAATCCGGGACGAAAGCCGAGAGGCTGTCGCTGGATTTCGCCGCAAGGAGAGGCGAAGCCGACAGGAGAATCAGGAGTCCGATAATCTTCATAACGAATCCTCCTTGATCGGAAAGAGATTGGGGGTTGCAGGCATCATCTGGATGAAGAGTCCGGTCTTACTCCCCCGATAATTCATCCAAGTGCGAAGTCAAATTCGGACGGGGCCGGCGGGGCTTCCAACTTACCTCGACGGTCCCAGTCACTGCAATGTCAGTCTACCTCTGTTTCTTCAGCGCCTTCGAGTGCGCCTGAACATACTCCTTCGCGTGCCTCACCATCTCGTTCAGATTGACCTTCATGCCTTCGGCATCCCGGAGAAAGAGCTGATATTCCTCTACTGCATCTCGATTCTCTTTCCTGCGTTCGTGGTACATTCCAAGATTGTATCGAGAGATCAGCTCACTGAGCCGAGCCGCTTTCATGGCTTCTGTTCCAGTCGCCGCTCTGGCTCCCGTGTTCTTAACTTCCGCAGAGCTGCCGGACTTATTCTCATTATGCGGGTTGAGCTTGAACGTGAATGGGATGACCACCCAGACCGCGACGGGATGCCCGTTCATGATCGCCGGTGTGAACCGGTATTTCATTGCCGCATCGATAGCAGGTTGCTTGAAAATTGTGACGGGAACCTCAACTCCGTGGTTCAAAACGAAAGCCGTTCCCCCCTTTCCTTTGACAAGTTGAGATGATGAATCCTTCGCATTCGCACTGAACCGCAGAACTATCGCTTGCCGGGGGATTCCGTTTTTACCAACCCAGACTTTCACTACCACATCCCCCTCGACATCAGCTTTTTGCGCGAGCTCCGGGTATTCTGGAACGGCCTGCTTTATTATCCCGGGCTCCTTTTCGACAGGCACGAAATCCGGTGGCGGAGCCGAAGTGTCTGCAGGAACACTGTATTTGGGAAGCACATTAGGTCCGGGCTGAGCGGTCAACAGTGCGGCTGGAACCAGCAAGATCGTGAGAGCGACGATGACAATCCTTTTCGTTTTCATCTTATTGCTCCTTTTTCCTCGTGAAGCGAAACCGGATAAACTACCTGCGCCGGCATTCCGTAGACGACCTGGGCCGGTTCCGACTTCATTATCCTGTTTATCTCCGCGCGATGCTCGGTTGCCTGCATCATGTAGCCAAACGCGAAGGAGAGGACGAGCAAAACCACTGCCGCCGCGGATACGAGATAAACGGGCAGCTTCAAACGATAGCTCAAAGGGTTTGCCCTCTTTTTCCTCTTCAAATCGCTGAGCACGGAGTCATCCAACTCCGGCGGAGGCGCTATCTTATCTTCCCCCGCTAACAATCGCAATTTTATCGCGGAAGAAAAGAAGCTCTTGCATCCTTCGCAGCCGTAAAGATGAGAGAGCACTTCATCCACATCGTCAAGGCTTTCTTCCCTGTCGAGGAAAGCGCTCAGCTTCTCCTGTACGTGATCGCAATTCATATCTTCAATCTCCGAATAACTTCCTGTAAACTTCCCCAGCTCGTTTCCTCGCCTTGAACAAATTCGATTTCACGGCGCTCACCGTCGTGTCGAGTGTCCGGGCAATTTCTTCATAACTCAAATCGTCCCATTCGCGAAGTATCAGGATTTCCCGGTAATCCGCAGCGAGGCTTTCAAGAACCCGGCCAATCATGGCCGACTCATCGTGAAGACCGGCGTCAGCGGAATTTGTTCCCGGAATTTGAACATCATTCTCAACTATACGTGAAAACTTCCCGTTGTCACGAATGATGTTGAGGCACCTGTTCCTCGCCGACCTGTACAGCCACACCTTCACCGGCATTTCGCCGTCAAAGCTCACCGGGCTTTCAAAGAACTTCATGAAAACATCCTGAACAACATCTTTCGCTTCGTCGCCGTCGTTGAGCATCCGGCGGCAGAAATTGTAGATGCCGGCCTTATGCTTGTTGTAGACCGCTTCGAATTCTCCGATCTTCTCAGGATCGCTCACTATTCCCCTCAATAAGTTTTGGCTCGAATCATCGTCGTAGGTCCATCGGTTCCGGCACTCAATCACCGTCACACCGGCGACTCTTACATAACCCGCGAGCAGGAAAAAAGTTGCCATGAAACTTTTGAAATTGAACCATGAATGTCAACTTCCGACGGCCCAACCTAAACTCAGAGAAGATACAGAAACATGGGAAATCTTTTCTCTGTGCATCTCTTTCCCTTCTCTGTGGATCCCGGTGTAATATTATCGCCTCAAGCCAAGATTATTACATGGGAGGGACACGAGAAGGTCCACACAGAGGATTAATTCTCTGTACCTCGGTAATTTGGCTTTGACGCGAACCGGATTGTGTCGAATCATTGTCTTTGACGTGGCGCCCGAATAAATTTGGAAAAAGGCAGGACCGAACTTGAAGACCCAGAAGACAAAATCCGCCGACAAAACTTCAATTCATGAACTCACGCCGGACGAGCTTACCTGGCGCTGTCCGGAGAACGAGCTTAAATTCAATTCTACCGCGGAACTCGAGCCGATCGACTCAATCATCGGACAGGAACGCGCGGTGAAAGCGCTGCAGTTCGGAGTCGAGATCAAGAGCCCGGGCTACAACGTTTTCGTCAGCGGGATCGCCGGCACAGGAAGGCTCACGACGATCAAACGTCTCCTCGAGGAAATTACCGTGGAGTGTACCCCTTCACCGGACCGATGCTTCGTCTACAACATCAAGGAGCCGGACAATCCGCGGCTCATCGAATTTGGGCGGGGCTACGGTCAGAAGTTCAAGGAAGACCTCGACGCGACGGTCCGCTACCTGAGGCGGAAAATCCCGGAGCTCCTGACGGGTGAGGCATACACTGAGGCAAGGGGAAAAATCGTAGAGTCTTACGAGAAGCGCGAGAAGGCGCTGCTGATGGAATTCCAGAAGAAGATAGAAAGTGAAGGCTTCGCGCTGGTCCCTGTGCAGGTAGGCCCCATGACCCAGCCGCAGGTATTTCCCGTTTTCCAGGGAAAGCCGATCCCGATCGAGGAGCTGGAACAGCTGGCTAGCGAGGGGAAAGTCCCGGTCAAGGAGTTCGCGGAAGCAGACCAGAAGCTTCAGGAATTAAAGAAGGAATTTTCTTCTGTAGCGAGGAAAGGTTCAGCTCTGGCGAACGAGATGCTGAAGAAAGTAGAGGAGATGGAACGCCAGGCGGTCTCCAGTGTTGTGGGACTGATTTTCGAAGAGCTCGCGGGCCGTTACAAGACTCAGGAGACTGTCTTAGAGTTTCTCAAGTCGATACAGGAATACACGCTGAACAATATCCAGATATTTAAGAAGGCCGAGGAGCAGGATGCCGACGGCGCCCTCGTCTCTCAGGGAAAATCGGACAGCGATCCATTTATAGTCTACCGGGTGAACGTTATACAGGATAATACCGACAGAGAGCCCTGCCCAGTCGTGATCGAGACGAGCCCGACTTATACAAATCTCTTCGGCACGATCGAGCGGACAGTCGACGTGAGAGGATTCTTTCAGACCGATCACACAAAGATAAAGGGCGGAGCGCTCCTCCGCGCGGACGGCGGTTATTTGGTGATGAACGCCATCGACGCATTGACGGAGCCTGGAGTTTGGAAGGCCCTGAAGAGAACGCTCATTTACAGGAAGCTGGAAATTCAACCGCTCGAGACTTTCTTCCAGATAAGTTCGATGGCACTGAAGCCCGCGCCTATCGACATAAACGTCAAAGTCATACTCATTGGCGATCCGTACATCTACGATATCCTCTACGAATCGGAGGAAGATTTCAAGAAGATATTCAAGGTGAAGGCCGACTTCGACCGCGAGGCGAGGCGCGACGATAAGAAGATCGAAGAGTACGCCAGGTTCATCGCCCGAATATGCAAGGTCGAGAACCTGATGCACTTCGACAGGTCGGGAGTGGCAGCGGTGATCGAGTACGCGGCAAGGCGCGCCGGAAGGCAGGACAAACTCTGGACCAGATTTAGCGACATAGCAGACCTCCTGCGCGAAGCGAGTTTCTGGGCGTCGAAGAACAGCCACAAGTTCGTCAACCGCGAGGACGTCCTGAAGAGTCTCGACTCGCTCATCGAGAGGAACAACCTTTACGAGGATAAGGTACAGGAGATGATCGAGCAGGACGTGCTGATGATCGACACGACAGGCGAGCGGGTCGGACAGGTGAACGGGCTGTCGGTCTACGACATCGGCTACTATTCGTTCGGAAGGCCGACGAGGATAACCGCAGCGGTCGGAGCGGGAAAGGCTGGCATCACGAGCATCGAGCGGGAATCGAATCTCTCAGGTAAGTTGCACGACAAGGGGGTCGCTACATTGTCGGGATACCTTCGCGAGAAATTCGCGAAGGAGAAGCCGCTTTCACTTTCAGCCAGCATCGCTTTCGAACAGTCGTACAGCGGCGTCGACGGCGACAGCGCATCATCCACCGAGCTTTACGCTATCCTTTCGAGTCTCAGCAATCTCCCCATCAAGCAGGGGATAGCCGTGACGGGAAGTGTGAACCAGAAGGGCGACATACAGCCGATCGGCGGAGTGAACCAGAAGATCGAAGGGTTCTTCCAGGTGAGCAAGGCAAAAGGACTCACCGGCGAACAGGGAGTCATCATACCGACGAGGAACATGAAGGACCTGGTGCTTCGCGATGAGGTGGTACAGGCAGTGAGAGAGAAGAAGTTTCACGTCTACCCCGTCGCGAAGATCGAGGAAGGGATCGAACTGCTGACGGGCAAGACCGCGGCGAAAGTTGGAGTGAAGGGCGAGTACGCGAAGGATTCGGTGTTTTACTTGGTGGAGAAGAGATTGGA
>JAJYRM010000088.1 GCA_021794075.1 Bacteroidota bacterium
CTCGTCCCACCAGTCGCTGTCGCGCTCGAAATCGACAGGTACGAACCGGAGCCATTCCGGCACTCCGAAGCCGAGCTCGGTTAACCGGCGGCGCTTCCACTCCTGGGGGCCGGGCCGGTCGACCTCGAATATTTTCATACGCGATGCGACATCGGGCCTGCGCTGTGCGAACGTGTCGAGTCCCGCGCCGAGAAGGACATACTGGCCGACTCCCTTGCCGGCTTCCTCAGCGACGAGATCTTCGACGAAGCGCGCACGTGCCACGATGGACGCACGAAAAGGCTTTGTGAATTGAGGATCCATGTCGGGACGGCTGCGCCAGTCTTCGTCCGGCGCCGCCAGCTTGAGACCGATGTCGTCCTGGAATATGTGCGGCGGCGGATCGACTTCCACGTGCATCGCCCGCCAGAGTGCCACACGAAGCGCCGTGCTGTCGGGGGCCGCCGGTTGTTTTTCACTCATGGTGCTCTTTTACCGCCTTCCTTTTATCGAAAGGAAAATTACTAACGTGTGCGAAGGGTGTCAAGCAGGCGGGCGACTCGCGAAGATTTACCAGATTGCCCAAAGGCAGGAATGATTGAGCCGGATGGAACCGCTGCGTGTGCAGTCCCGGGGCCTCAAGATGAAATGTCTAATTTGAGTTATTGCAGAAGGTTTCCTGGTCCGCATTTCAAAATTAGCATGTCATCGCGAGGAGTCAGTCCGTTCAAGATGAACGGACTGGCGACGTGGCGATCCCAGGGATGGAACCTCCACCTATGGATCCCGGGGCTTGGGACTATAATGAAGGTGATTGGCGCTCCGCCATTTCATGATATTGGCGGATCGCAATGACAGGTGTGTTTTGGGTTTCTGACAAAGGGCTTCTCAGGAGGCTGGTCCGACGGGCTCTGCGGGCAATGACGGCATGTTTTAACTCCTTCCAAAGGATCCCTCCACCTTAAGAAGGCTATCCTCCAAAGGCAGCTACGATTCGATGGGCCGCTTCCTGGAGAGGTAATCTACCACAATCCACGCCGTCCCGGCCATCGCCAGGTTCGATGAGTTCTCCGTCCAGTTACCCAGAACTTGAGGATGCATGATGCATGCAGGCACCCATATCAACAGACCGAACAGGACGATCATTGTGGTGAGCAGTACGGATGCCAGAAGCGCCTGACGCCCGGAGAGCAGCGCGAAGGCCGCAAGTGCGAAGGCTATCGACGTCGCGACAGCCCAGAACATCTGGCCGGGAGGAATCCACTTCGGAACAAGGCTCGCCGTGTACGTCAGGAAGAAGAGCTGATACAACGCATACGTGATAACGCTAATACCGTAGGCTATGTATGCGGCTCTCTCTATTGAAGCTGCTTTTTCCTGCCGGTCAAGGACCGTCGATGCAAAGATGAAAACGGAGCCGAGGAGAATTGAAAATGTCTCGAAGAAATTTCCGTATGGGGAGAAGTCAAGAGGCGTCTTGAAAATCGGCGGTATCATGTAAAGTGAAAAAATCGAAAAGATGGAGACGAGTATTATCGCGCCGAGCATGAGAGTTCTATGCCACTGGACAGCGATCCCTCCGGCCAGCTCTGCTATGCCGAAGATGTAAACCAGAATTCCCGGACGTGAAAGCCCACCGAGTGCGTCAATCTGGTGCCAGACAAGAGTCAGTATGCCGAAAGCTATGGCTCCAAGTCCGAAAACGTTACGACCCAATCGGGTATGCATGATGCTATCTTAACAGCCGGGATGTTTCGTTGAGTTCCCTATGAAACCACTCTAAGGCTATTTCACGAGGCTGATTCCTGGAAAACTCCATGATCCCTTCCAGGGCTTTTCGTTCAGACAAAAATCTTGTTCATTGTCGAATCCGCCCCTTTGCGTTCGACTATTTATTGTGAACGATAATACTTCAAAACAAGTTATCCAGAAGGAGGAGAAAATCATGGAATCCGCAATGGATTACAATACAACGGTAAGGCGTTCGCTCGGACGCGGCGCGGTCTGGACCGGCAGAATAATAAGCGGCTTCGCCGTGCTGTTCATGCTCTTCGACAGCATAACGAAGATCATCCGAAATTCTTACGTCATGAAGGCAAGTGTCGGACTCGGTTATCCGCCTGCGATGATCCCGGTTGTAGGTGCGATACTGCTGGCTTGCGTGGTCGTCTACGTGATACCGCGGACTTCAATAATCGGAGCCGTCCTCTTGACCGGTTATCTCGGCGGCGCAGTAGCATCGAATCTGCGAATCGGCACACCGCTTTTCAGCAACATACTGTTCCCAGTCTATTTCGGGATAATAGTATGGGCTGGATTATACCTGCGCAATCGGCGCGTCCGCGAATTCTTTTCACTGAAAAAATGGAATTAAAAGATGGAACACAGAGTTTCACAAAGGACGCACATAGTTCCACAGAGTGAAAACCTTTCTCTGTGTCCCTCTGTGAACGCCTCTGTGGGACTCTGTGTTAAGTGTTTTTGAACTTGCAATCAGGAATGAAACTGGAAAGGAAGATCTCATGTCATACCAGGCATACTTAGACAACATAAAAGCAAAAACCGGGAAGACTCCCGCAGATTTCGAAATCATCGCCAAAAAGAAAGGCCTTCTCGAACCCGGAGTCAAAACGAGACAGTTAGTGACGTGGCTAAAAGAGGATTTCAGCTTAGGTCACGGACATGCTATGGCGATAGTCCTCGCTTTGCAATCTGCGACGATGGCAGAGGTGAGTGTGGATGACAAAATTGCAAGTCACTTTGTAGGCGGCAAATCGAAATGGAGAAAAGCATACGAGGGATTAATATCCAAAGTCAGCAAATTCGGTCCGGATGTCTCCGTGGGACCGGGAAAATCATATCTCAGCCTTTTGAGAAATGGCAAGAAATTTGGAATAATCCAGATTGTATCCGATCGGATGGACATCGGGATCAAACTCAAAGGTGGACAGCCGACCAAAAGATTTGAGAGCGCAGGATCCTGGAACAGCATGGTAACGCATCGCGTCAGCGTAAAAGATCCGAAGCAGATCGATAATGAATTAATGAGTTGGCTGAAGAGTGCATACGAGAAAGCTTAAGAGTCTTACTCACTACTTCGATGACTTAAAAAACAACTTGGAGCATGGCCATGAGCATCAACGATAGATTGAAACTCGATATCTATCTTAATTACAAAGGGAACTGTGCAGAGGCATTTCGATTTTACGAAAGACATCTCGGCGGCAAGATTGCATCGATTGCGACTTTCAAGGAGCAACCCGACACAAGCAATATCCCGCCAAACTGGGAGAACAAAGTCCTGCATGCCAGGATCGAAATCGGGGGAGCGGTGGTTATGGGAGCCGACATTCCATCAGCCGAACCGATGCGCAGCGCTTACCTCACGTTAAGATTCGGAAGTGCAGAGGAAGCAGAAAGGATTTATGCGCTTCTATCTGACGGCGGACAGGTTTTCATGAAAATGGAGGAAACATTCTTTGCCTCACGCTTTGCGATGCTCCGTGACAGGTTCGGCACAAACTGGATGCTTATGCATGAGAGAATGGAACGGTAGGGAAGTTGAATTCCGGAATGAAAGGTCCTTGAATTGCTCTATTGAGAAATGCCGACGGTGAAAAGAACGCAAGCATCGAGTTTGGCAATAATTTCGGAAGAAATCCTACCGAGCCTTCGTGTTAGTCGCTCTTTATCCAGCACTCTCATTTGATGGCATAAAGCTACCGAGTCCGCATCGAGGCCGCCAATACCTTGATTGATTCGGATGGCAGTCGGCAATTCGGCACGTTTCAGATTCGTTGTAAGTGGAATAGTTAATACGGTAGAGGAGAATTTGCTAATGAGGTCATTTTGAAAAATTATCACTGGTCTAAAACCAGCTTGCTACGAACCGCGGGTTGGATTCAAATCAGCAAGCCAGACTTCACCTCTTTCAAGATTCAGGGGGTATCCTCTTTTTTCAAATCTTTCAGATAATCTGCCATGCCTTCTTGTGCCATCTTGCGCTCCTCGCCTGCGGCTGCGCGGTACATTTGAGCAAGCTGTTCTTCGTCGAAGACCTTCGTCCCGGATTCTCTTTTTGTTTTCAGGAAGGAAACGAATCTATCTACAAGGCCTAACTCTTTTTCGCTAAGCACAGATAGATCCTCCTTTAGTCGCTCCACTATCGTCATGTTTTGCTGCCCATCGTCTTTGAGTCAATCGAACCAGTCGCACCTCTCATCGTTTCAAGCGACACAGGAACCTGCTCACAAGACAAAGCTGGAAAGTCTTCAAGGAACTCGTCAATTGAACCCCCTCTTTCAAGGCAGGCAAACAGACTTTCAACCGGTACGCGGGTCCCCTTGGATACCAGTGTCCCGCCTAATATCTCGGGGTCAATATTGATTACGTCGGTGCTCATTTTCTCACCTCACTTCATAATATAATGACACACTAGTAATTCTTCGAGCCGCCTGAAGATCGACTCGTTCTGGTTTATCGAACCTTATCCCTCATAACCTTCAGGCTTGCTTTCACCAGTTTCCTCACCAATTGTGTCGATGGCTCCTTCTCCATGGGGAAACTGACAATACTTTTCGTCGTTGGACAACCTGCAAGTTCCTTCTTGTGGTCCTGTATTACAGGCGGGCGCAGGTGCAATCGCAGATAAGGTTTTTTAAAGCTGAACCAGACAAACATCCCGTCGTAATCATAACCCTCGTAAGAGTATCCTGGTATCTGGAAGTAATCAGTCCGTTCAGTAGCACCAGGAGCTGCTTCCTGTATAGCGGCCCTGATTCTTCTCAACTTGGCTTGTGCCTCCTTCGGGCAATTCGCAATATAAACATTCACTTCTTTCGTTGAGCGGTTTTTCATCTGTCGTTCCTCCTCTTTTTTCAATGTGTTCAAACTATTTTAACCAATGAGCGGACACGATGATAGATATTCCGTTTCATTTCATCTGCTCCATCATATAAAGACTAACTTATGACTGAATTAATTAATTCCTCGACCGGTGTCGATTTTGCCTCCCATGAGACGACTACTTAGTGAACGAAACAGATCAGAGAATTTAAAACATGGAGGAAGAAATGAGCGGGAAGATTTTCAAAAGTATCGGGGCTTTCGCCGCAGGAATAATCGTGACGTTTGGTCTCTCGTATGGAACCGATTATGTACTCCGCGTTGTGGGCGTGCTGCCGGAAAAGACATTCTATGTCGCCTGGTTTCTGATCGTCGCTGTCATATTGTACCGGACGATCTATAACTCGATTGGCGGTTACGTTGTGGCGACGTTAGCCCCAGGTCATCCGGTCGGCCACGCTGTTGCTATAGGCGTTCTGGGCACGATCGGAAGTATCGGCGGCGCAGTGGCGACATGGAACGTACACGTCGGGCCGCACTGGTATCCTTTAACGCTTGCGGTGTTATCTCTGCCGGCAACTTGGTACGGCGGGAATCTATCCCGGCGGCGCTCTGTTAAACGACAGGCTGATGCGTTGCGGTTGCTGACCCGCTTTGACTCGGCTGCATAGGATCTTTCGCAGAACATAACCTCGGTTGCCTGTATTCGACAGAACAGTGCCGAATGCAGGCATAGCCGGTTTCGGGAATTCAACTAGCAAATTATTTCGGAAACTGGTCGATTTGAGAATGTTTCATCCAAGATATGTGTTCTTCTCTTATGACCGGGTTCATCTGCAAGGGAGAGAAAAATGAACATACTGGCTCGATTCATTTCACAACTTAAGAAACCCACCGGGTTTCCCGGTCTGATCGCGACAAAAGCTATGAATCGGATCCATAGCAGAATAACCAGCTGGGGACTTGGCTTCTTGAGAATAGAGGAGGACTTCAAAATACTCGATGTCGGATGCGGCGGTGGAAAAACCATAAGCAAGCTGGCAAAAGCTGCGAGGAAAGGAAAAGTGTACGGAATCGATCATTCTGATGTATCGGTCAAGTCTTCGACCAAACTAAACAGTCATCTCGTTGATCAAAACAAGGTTGAAATACTGAAGGCAAGTGTTTCGTCGATACCTTACCCGGACAATTCGTTCGACATCATAACCGGGATTGAAACTTATTTCTTCTGGCCAAACCTGGAAAGCGACTTGAAAGAAGTCTTCAGAGTATTGAAACCAAAAGGCAGACTTCTGCTAGTTTCGGAAATTGTTAGAACACCCGAGAACGAAAAGACAATCGATAGGTTCGCCCGTTTAGCAGACACGAGTGACTACATGAGTTACAAGACCAGTGATGAGCTGGATCAGCTATTCATCGGCGCCGGGTACAACAACGTCATGGTACACCGGAACACGGATCACGGATGGATGTGTGTGGAGGGATGTAAACCCTAGGAGGACCTTATGTACGCAATAATCAGACAGAACAACTACAGCTTGACGAAGCTTCCAAATACCGGAGTGCTTGACGAGAAGATTCAGAGGCTCCACGGGTCACAGCCGGAATATTCCGGTAGTCTTACCGTAAGAACGGGCGAGGGGATTCAAATAGTTGTCAATGTGTTGGACTCCCAAGAGCACGCAAATGCGGGCCGGGGAGCGATCGGTGAATCGGTACGGAAACCTCAGGAGCAGTCCGTCACGTCGCCTCCTCAACTTATAAGCGCGGGTCCGGTCGTGGGTAACGACTTGAGTGTGTGAACGAGAACCCGGCGGAATTGTCTCGTGAGAATGCCGGTTGCGAGCGCCGACGAACGACCGGTGGCTGAATGGACCGAAATCATGAACTCTTCAAAGGCAGAAATGAAATGGGAAAAATCATAGTCAGTGAGAATACTTCGTTGGATGGAGTCGTCCAGGACCCGACCGGTGAAGAGGGCTTCAAACACGGAGGTTGGTTCGTCCAGGTCTCGGACAATGACAGAGTGGAATGGGCGAAAGTTGCACTCGATGAAGCACTTCACGCAGAGGCATGGCTTCTCGGCCGGCGCAGCTACGAGTTTTTCGCTGCCCGATGGCCGTCCCGGACTGGACCGCTTGCGGAGAGGTTGAACAATCTGCCAAAGTACGTTGTATCGTCGACGCTGGAAAAGCCTAAGTGGAACAATACGACGGTACTCAAGGGCGATGCGACTGGAGAAATCTCGCAGTTGAAACAGAAGCTGAACGGTGATATAGTAATCCCTGCAAGCATTAGGCTGGTGCAAACACTCATGGAGCACGAACTCGTAGACGAGATCAGATTGATGGTCTATCCTTTCGTTCTCGGACCAGGCATTCGGCTCTTCGGGGAGACTGGTAAGAAGAAGCGATTGCATCTCGTCCACTCCAAGGCGGTTGGTGACAATCTCGCCCTCCTTTCATACGGGTTCGTCTCCGGTGCCGATGGCGATAATTAAATTACCTCGCCACGCTACTATTGATATACCGTCACGCAGTGTCTCAAGGCAAGTGGTCGATTTAGCAAGACGTCTTTCGTGTACTTAGTGAACAAAACAGAGAGGGGATAAGAAAATGAAAAGCCAAAATTACACCACAGCCTTTTCGGTTGACAAGTCTCCCGAAGAAGCCTTCGCTGCCATCAACAACGTCCGCGGCTGGTGGTCCGGAGAAATCAACGGCACAACCGACAAGCCTGGTGCGGAGTTCACTTACCGCGTCGCGGACGTCCATCGTTCCGTTCAGAAAATAACGGAGTTCGTTCCGTGCAAGAAAATCGCCTGGCATGTCGTCGATGCTAACCTCAGTTTCGTGAAGGACAAGAACGAGTGGAAAAACACAGATATCATTTTCGAGATTTCCAGGAAAGGTGACAAGACGGAAGTCCGTTTCTCGCACGTCGGACTGGTACCGGACTACGAATGTTACAAGGACTGCTCAAATGCATGGACCATGCTCGTCAACGGCAACCTTCGTAAACTTATCGAGACCGGCAAGGATCAGCCGAGCCCGTGGTGATCTGTGACGTGGCAGAGAAGACAAGATGGCTAGCTCACGGAAACTGAAACCAGGCGCAACGAATGAAAAGAGGACACGTCTGAAAACGAAGTTAGGCTAATAACACTACACATTAACAGGAGGAATTGTGGAAAAGACGCTGGATTTGCGGAAAGAAATTTCGAGCTCATTCATAAAACATTCAAAATTTGCTGAGGGACAATTCACCCAACTTGCCGGGGCGATTCCACAGGAAAAATTCTTGTGGCGCCCTGAAGAGGGGGCCCGCTCAGTTGCGGAAGCGTTTCTGCACGCCGCCCTGGGCAATTACCTCATCCTGAGGACACTTGGAGGACAACTTCCGGATGGGGTTGATTTGCAAAAACTCGAGAAGTCAACGACGGACAAAAAGCAGATTGTTGAAGAGTTGGGAAGATCTTTCGAGTTGGTGAACAAGTGTATCGCAGATACCCCCGAAAGCGAATATGGAACCCAGGTGGATTTCTTCGGGACGAAATCGACGAAAATGGACATGATTTTCTCAGCCGCAACACACCACTGGGAATCGCTTGGACAGACAATTGCATATTCCCGAATGAACCGTGTCACTCCACCATGGTCAGTCAAGCCATAGACGAAAATGAAGAAGTGCAATTGTCGGCAACAGGTGCAGTAGTGCCAGGAAAGTTGCCGGATCGCGTCGGGCATTTGTCCGGTCCGAAAATGACGCTGCGGTCCCAGCTTAGACAATGGTGGCCGCTTCTTAATAAACAGGCGATAGGAATCTTCGAGAGGGACCGGGTGTTGTGGAGGTACCCATATAAGGAACCTGTTCAAAGAGGAGGAGCACGATGAATGAGTCAACGGGAAATAAGCTTGCAGCTCCCAGGGTAGTAGATCGCAGCAAGTTCCAGGCGGAACTGAATGAATTACGAATTAGGGAGAAGGCACATACAAGAGAGGGCGACGCCATAGCTGCGGCTCGCCGCCGGCTCCCGATGGTTGAAGTGGACGGGTCGATACCGATTGTCGGCAAGGATGGAAATACGACACTCCTAAATGCATTTGATGGACGCCGGATGCTCATCGCTTACTACTTCATGTGGCACACCGGAAAGCCCGCAGCGAAGCAGTGCGAAGGATGTACCTGGGTTACTTCACAGGTCAGGGAGCTTTCATACATTCACTCCCGTGACGCAACCTTTGCCGTGTTTTGCAAAGGCCCGTACGAAGAGAGAATCCGTTATCACGACTTCATGGGCTGGCAAATGCCGTGGTACTCGGTGCAGGGCGCTTCACTCGAATCTCTGCTCGCCGGACGCGACCTTCGCATGATGTACATCGTCTGTTACCTGCGCCGCGAATCGCGAGTCTTCGAAACGTACTGGACGACGATCCGCGGCGTCGAAGCGATGGATAACAGTTACCGGCTTCTCGCCCTCACCGTCTATGGCCGGCAGGAAAAGTGGGAGGACTCTCCCCGCGGCTGGCCACAGGGAGACATTCTTGAGACCTTGTGTTCTGACGGACGTCCCCGGCCTCAGTGGACTCGCTTAAAGGCCGGATTCTCGGACGACCTGTGAACCGGCGGAAGCTGAGAATATCGTTGGATAAATCGAGTAACGATTTGCGCAACCTGATATCAAATAGCGAAACTTATTTCGTCCCCCGACGGACCCGGGCCGATGCAAAAACTTCAGAAAGCAGATGACTTTGAGCGATCGTGATTATACGGCAGTCTTCTGGGTGGACCAGACACCTGAGAAAGCCTTCGAGGCCATCAACAATGTTCGCAAGTGGTGGTCTGAAGAAATCGAAGGAAGCACAGACAAGGCGGGCGACGAGTGGACTTATCATTACAAGGACGTTCACCGGTGTAGAATCAGGATAATGGAGTTAGTTCCGGGCAAGAAAGTCGAATGGTTGGTCGTGGACAACTTTCTCAATTTCACTGCAGATAAAACTGAATGGACCGGCACCAGAATCATCTTTGAAATAGACAAAAAAAGTGACAAGACTGAAGTGCGCTTCACTCACAACGGCCTGACTCCCAAATACGAATGCTACAACGTTTGCTCGCATGCATGGGGTTCTTACATCAACGGCAGTCTGAGAAGTCTAATCGTAACCGGCAAAGGACAGCCGAACCCTAAAGAAAAAGAGAGTTGACACAAACTGAAGAGGCTACGACAATGTTGAACTGTTCACCTTTCCTGTTATTCGACGGCAACTGTGCCGAAGCGATGGATTTCTACCGGAGCTGTTTCGGCGGAGAACTAATCGTGACGAAAGTTGCCGATACCCCTATGAAAAAGCAGATGCCGAAGGAACTGCATGATAGAGTTACTTATGCATATTTGAAAAGCGGCCTGATAGAATTCTCGGCCACCGACTGGCTGCATGCTACCAGACGGCCGAAGCAGGGAAACACTGTGGCTTTGTACATAAATGGCGGACCGCAAATCGAGCTCAGAAAAATATTTGACAGGCTGTCGGAGGGGGCCGACAAGGATCTTCTGGACGAGCTGCGCGAAATGCCGGTCGGTATTTACGGACATCTCGCGGACAAATACGGAGTTCACTGGTTCTTTATGGGAGGCAAGGATGCATGAGCAGCGAGGTCGTTACAAGTGACCCGACGAAATCAGGCGTAGAAATGCGAAGGGACCTGGCGGCGGCACCGCTAATTGGCGGTACGTCAATGGAGTTATGCGAAATGTCGAATGACTGCTATTAGATCGGGTGACTTCATGAAGAATGAATTGTCTTCAGCAGTAAAAGCGGGCGGCATAACGTTTATGATTTCGGGATTCCTATTTGCCGTTACATTTGTTCTCCTGAGTTTCATTCCGCAGCTTCCATCAGGCGCTCCCGGAATAGCTGAATGGCTGACGAAGTGGAGAATCTTCAACGCTCTTTCAAACGAATTCATTTTCCTGGCGGCAATTCTGTTAATCCCCGGCATCTACTCGATTTTCTCAAAGTTCTTCAAACGTCATCCGATCAAGACTATTGTCGGGTGCTCATTGGTCTCAATGTCATCTATGATCCTGGTTTTCCTGGTCATAGTCCAAGGACGATTATGCTATCCGGTTTTCGGGATAGGAATCCCCGCAGCAGTGGCAGAGTATGTCGTAAGCATATATTGGGGAGGAATGCATACGGTGTTCCTTCTTACGGCGGTTGCGGTTATTCTCATCGGACTTTGTTTCCGGGAATTCCGACACTTCAGGCTTCTTCTAACATTCAGTTTGATAACTGCAGTTGCTATAATAGTCGGCGCGTATCCATGGTTAATTGGAACTCGCCTCGCGCTATTGACTCAATTCGCGTTCTCGCTATGGTTCATCGTAACCGGAGGGAGGGTTGGGTTTGTGTCAATCAGCACTCCGGATGGCAGTCAACCTGACCGCGGTTGAGCCTTTAAGCAGATATCAGTGCCCACTATTTGGTGAGCATGAACCTGCGCTTTGAGTGTCGGTCTTTGGTGCCTAAGACATTTGGAGTGGAAGTCGTCTTAAGGAACGGCTGCCAACATTTGCGGGCATCGGGTGACTTGATGTGGAGCGTGCCAATTGTGCAGGAGAAAACAAGTTTGATCTAGCCGTGATCAATCGCCATTGTGGACAAGAAACTTCAAATGTGACTGTCGATTTAGCAGATGTCATTCGACTACTTGTTGTCCCGAAAGTTCGAAGGATCCTTTTGGAGAGTCGCTTCGGGCAACAAGATGAATACTAAGTCCTGAAGAAGGAGAAAAGTGATGCTGAATGAAGTGCCCCAACAAATCTCGTCGGGAAAATCCCGCTCTACGACAAGGAAGATAATCGTCCTATCGATGATTTCGTTAGACGGAGTGATGCAAGCTCCCGGCGGCTCTGAGGAAGATAAATCAGGCGGTTTCAAGTATGGCGGCTGGGCTGCGCCTTTCGGTGACGAAGCATACGGCAAAGTCGTGGAAAAGGAAATGAAACCTGCGGACTATCTTTTGGGCAGAAAGACTTTCAAGATTTGGGAAGACTATTGGCCTGCCCATGCGGACGTTTGGCCAGGCATCAATGATGGCACGAAGTACGTCCTGTCCAAGACTCTGAAAAAGACAAACTGGAAAAATACGGTCTTCCTGAAAAGTCTAGCCGAAATCAAAAAGGTCAAGAGATCACAGGGTGCAGATATTCAAGTTTGGGGAAGTAGTCAGCTCATCCACCTTCTGCTTAAGAATGATCTGGTGGATGAACTCCGGCTCAAGATTCACCCATTAACGCTTGGCAAAGGGAAGAAGCTGTTTGACGGTGGCGCGATCCCATCGTCATTCGCACTAACTGGGAGTGTGGTCACTCCAAGCGGAGTGATCATTGCGACGTACAGGCGGGTTGGAGAAGTCAAGACTGGTACTATAGGAGCTTAGAAAAGTTATGCCAAAAGTCACATCACAAGATGGCACCCGGATCAGTTACGACAAAAAGGGACAAGGACCGACCCTGATATTGGTACTCGGTGCGCTCAACAAAAGGGGGTCGGGTAAAAAGCTCGCCGAGCAGCTGGAGTATCACTTTACGGTAGTCAGTTATGACCGTCGTGGCAGGGGCGATAGTACCAACACCGAGCCATATTCAGTGGAGAAAGAAGTTGACGACATCGGCGCCCTGATTGACAAACTTGGTGGCAGTGTGTATCTGTACGGGCGCTCATCTGGTGGCGTGTTAGCGCTTCTGGCCGCGGAGAAGCTCTGCATAAAAGTTATAAAGCTGGCAGTGTACGAGGTTCCATGCAATCATTACCCCGAAGCGCAAAAAGTATACAGAGCCTACAGAAAAACACTCAGGCAATTGTTTGCCGATGACAAAAGAGGCGATGCGGTCGCTCTGTTCGTTAAATCTGTCGGCGTAACGGATAAGCAAATCGCGGCCATACAGCGATTGCCTATGTGGAAAGGCCTGAAAGCGATGGCTCCAACGCTTGCATACGACACGATTGAGCTTATGGAACGGTACCCTAACGTAGAGATTCAGAAGATCGGCACTCCGACGTTGGTAATGTATGGTGCTGCGAGCCCCGCTTTCATGGGTGACACCGCACAAAAACTCTCGCGGACTATGCCAAATGCCGCGCTTTGCCCGCTTGAAAAACAGATGCACGAAGTAAAGGCCGAAGTATTGGCCCCTGTGTTGGCTAAGTTTTTCAAATGACTCTAAGACGCGAATGTCCAGTTGTGGCACATATAGAGTGATCAGAGCTAATTACGAGCGGGCTGCAGAAGTTAAGATAAATACTGTCGAAGACTAAGCCACCCACCCCGAAGTTTTTGCGAAAATTGAACTGTCGATTTTGTGAATGGTCAAACGACTACTTATTAAATGAAAGGAGACACTATATGAGATTCATGATGTTTATGATTCCGCCGGAATACCAGCCGAATTCATCGGCGAAACAAAAAGCAGATGAGAACTTTGCGCCACCGAAGGAAGCGGTTGAGGCGATGACAAAATACAACGAAGAGATGGCGAAAGCCGGTATACTCATCTCGCTCGACGGGCTTCATCCGCTGTTGATGGGTGCAAGGGTCACATTCAAGAACGGGAAGACTACCGTTACCGACGGTCCGTTCGTCGAAGCCAAGGAGGTCGTCGGCGGCTACTGGCTAATCGATGTGAAGTCGAAAGAGGAGGCCGTCGAATGGGCGAAGAAATGTCCGGCGGTGAGAGCCAACAGCGGTGCCACGATCGAAGTGCGGCAGATTTTCGAAATGTCCGAAATGCCTCCCGAGGTCAGGAAAGCGGGAGAGAGCAAAGTGGTAGAAGAGGCACTGGAGAAGCACAGATGAAAGCCTCGCACCCAGAGACGTCCGCAAGCGAATTGTCCGTCATTGCGAGGAATCCGTCCGCTCGACTCGAGCGGACGGATGACGTGGCAATCCCATTCATGAAAGTACAAAGCAAGGGATCGCCACGTCCGTCCGCACTTCGTTTGGCCGGACTCGCGATGACAGGTGCTTTTGAGACTCACTTTTCAAGTGTGGTGCTTCGGGTTTAGAATTGACCTAATAAGAAAGGATCGAGAAATCATGAACAAATTGATTGTCTATCTCGGACTCACCCTCGACGGTGTAATGCAAGGACCCGCAAGACCCGAAGAGGACACGCGCGGGGGTTTCAAGTACGGCGGCTGGGCGGCGCCGTACGTCGATTCAGTCAGCATGGCTGCTGCCTCTGAGGGAATGTCGAAGAAGGGCGGTGCCTTACTGCTGGGACGCAAGACTTATTTGGACTTCTATGATGTCTGGCCAAAACGTAATGACGGAAACCCGTTTACGGAGCGTCTGAACAAAACCAGAAAGTACGTGGCGTCGACGACTTTGAAAGAGCCGCTCCCCTGGGTGAACTCAATTCTTCTGAACAACGATGTGCCGGAGGCAGTAGCAAAGCTTAAGGAACAATTGGACGGAGATATCGCCGTGCTTGGAAGTGGGATTCTTTTGCAGTCGTTGATGAGACACAATCTGATCGACGAGTACCATCTTTCAATTCATCCGCTGGTTCTCGGTTCTGGCAGCAGGCTCTTTCCTGAAGGAAGCCCTTACGCCGCTCTCAAGCTTGTTAAAAGTACGATATCGACCACCGGAGTTATACTGGCAACTTATTATCCGGCTACACTTTAAAATAAGAATCAACGATGAGGCACAACCGAGCCGGAAATTCGAAGGAATCAGGGAGGTCTATGAGAAAGGTTGTTTTTGCAATCAATAGTTCTGCTGACGGATGCTGTGGCCACACAGACATGAATCCCGACGACGAGCTGCTCAGGTACTTCACCTGTGTGCTTCGCAACGCGAGCATCATGCTCTACGGCCGGACCACCTATCAGCTCATGGTGCCCTATTGGCCCGACATCGCCAGGAGCGAATCCGAGACAAACGCAGATAAAGAGTTTGCCCGCGTGTTCGACTCGCTCGACATAGTCGTATTCTCCACGACGTTGAAAGACGCCGGGAGAAGCAAAACGAGAATCGCACGCGCCAATCTTGCCGATGAAGTACTCGCGCTGAAACAGCAGCCCGGGAAAGACATCCTGGTCGGGAGTCTGAGTATCGCGTCTCAGCTTTCGGAGCGCGGTTTGATCGATGAGTATCATTTCGTGGTCCACCCTGTTATCGTCGGAAAGGGGCCGCGTCTGTTCGAAATCGTGAAGCTTCCGGAGAGGCTTCTGCTCGACTTCACCGGTTCGGATACGTTCCGTTCCGGCGTCGTCGCGCTTCATTACAAAAAGCGTACGTAGTGAGAAATGCCTGGCGAACCCCGGCGTCGGCGGTTGCGCAGTGACCTGTGCCAGAACAAACCAGAAGGAGGCCTCAGATATGAATGTCGACGAAATAATCAGAACTTATTATTCAGGCTATCAGCTGAAGAAATGGGAAGCCGTGGAAGACCTGCTTGCTGAAGACTTCACATTCACCAGCCCGAACGATGACGACCACATTGACGCACCCACCTACAAAGCGAGATGCTGGCCGCAGGCTGAATTCATCGAACGCTTCGACCTTGAGAATATTCTTCAAACTGGAAACGAAGCATTCGTGAGATATATCTGTACGACGACGAAAGGTACGACCTTTCGAAACGTGGAGTGCTTTCGCTTTGCCGGCGGGAAAATCAGTTCGATCGAAGTTTATTTCGGCGGCCGGCTCGGATATCCCACAGCGTCGGTCACCGGACAGCCTTGAAGTTGGGATCTGAATCCACTTCGGACAGCGCGGGAGCCCGCGATGGACTTCTTAAGGTCCGGCAAAAAACACTGGAAAAGTCAAGGAGGAAGAATGAAATACATATGTCTGGGTTATATGGAAGAGAAGATCTTCCAGGGATTCAGCGAATCGGAACGGAATAATTTCGTCGACAAGTGTTTCACTTATGACGAAGAGTTAAAGCGAAGCGGCCGCTACGTCAGCGGCGAAGCTCTTCAGCCTGCGCTGAACGCCTCAACTCTGCGGATTCGGAGCGGCAAAGTGACAGTGACGGACGGCCCGTTCGCCGAGACGAAGGAGCAAATCGGCGGTATAATGATCCTTGAAGCCGACGACCTGAACCACGCGATTCAGCTGATGTCGAAGCATCCGTCTCTTGCTCTGAGCAGGGGCGGCGGAAGCTGGGAGATCCGCCCGGCCGCGGATTTGAATGCAATGATCAGTGATAGCGAGAAGAGGCGAAAGCCTCCGAAGTGAAATTCTAAATTCTAAATGAGCGCCTTGCGCCATGGCGCATGTACGTTTTCTTTGAAGGTGAGCGCCACAAAGTCTAAATTCGAAACGGCTGCTTATATGTCATTTGGATTTGGGGTTTGTTTAGAGTTTAGGATTTCGGATTCAGAATTTGTACGCGCAAATTACAAAGTGAAATCGAGAATTCCATGAAATACATTTGTCTGGCATACGAAGAAGAAAGTAAGCTCAACTCTCTGACGAAAAGGGAGTGGGATGCTTTGCGAAATGAAACAATGACCTACGTCGACGAGCTTCGGCGTCGGGGCACATTGATCACGGCAGAGCCTCTGCAGAGTGTCAACAATGCAACGACGGTCCGTGTCCGTTACGGTAAGTTATCTGTAATCGACGGCCCATTTGCCGAAACCAAAGAAACTCTCGGTGGCTTCTTTCTCATAGACGCCGCGGACCTGGACGAAGCAATTCAGGTTGCCGCGAAGTGGCCGTCGGCCCGCTTTGGAAGCATCGAGGTTAGACCACTCGAAGAGAGCTTGAGAGAAGATGGACGATATGAGAAAATTTCAAGCGCCAAGATCTAAATATCAAACAAATTCAAAACTGAAAATCTCTCCTTACCGGCATTTCGCCTTGCAATTTCAGCTTTAGGATTTGTCCCGTCAAAGAGTTCTATATGTCGGTGGCGCGGCGAGCGGCATCCTGGATTATTTAGATAATAGAATGTCTGAGCGGGAGATGCTGCTCGCATAGAACGCCCGACTCGTGACTTCGTGACAGACGAGGTAACGGATCAGACTATGCGGAGACTGACGACAAAGCGGTTTTTAGGATTTCGGATTTGGAATGTTCCAGTGTAAATGTCGAATGTGGCCTTTTCCGTTCGACTACTTATAAAAGGAGAAAGAAGTGGCAACGAAGCAAAAGATAACGCCGTTCCTCTGGTTCGACAAAGAAGCTGGTGAAGCAGCGCGCTTCTACACGTCTGTTTTCAAGGGATCAAAAATTAAGGAGTCAAGAAAACTTGAAAATACGCCCTCCGGTACGGTGGAAATCGTTACCGTCGAGCTGCTCGGCCAGGAATTCACGCTGATGAGCGCCGGACCTCTCTTCAAATTCAACGAGTCGATTTCCTTTACGGTGCCTTGCGAGACGCAGGATGAGATCGATTACTACTGGGAAAAACTTTCAGCCGATCCGAAGGCGGAACAATGCGGTTGGCTCAAGGACAAATACGGCTTGTCGTGGCAGATTTTCCCGACCATCCTCGCAGAAATGCAGAGAGACAAAGATCCGAAGAAAGTCGCGCGGGTTACCGAGGCATTTCTTAAGATGAAGAAGTTTGATATCGTTGCGTTGGGAAAAGCCTATGCCGGTTAGAATTTTAAATGTTACATTCTCAATTCTTAATTAAGAATTCACAATTCATAACTTAAAATTCTCTAAAGGAGATAGTCATGGCAACAATTAATCCATACATAAATCTTCCCGGCACGACCGAGGAGGCGTTCAATTTCTATAAATCCGCTTTCGGAGGCGAATTCTCTGCGATTCAGAGATTCGGAGAAACGCTGGTGGCGGATAAATTGTCGGCGAGCGAAAAGAAGAAACTGATGCACATAGCCCTGCCGATAGGGAAGGGAAATGTCCTCATGGGTACCGACGCTCTCGAGTCCATGGGACACAAACTTACTTTCGGCAACAACTATAACATTTCGATTGAGGCCGACAGCAGGGATGAAGCGAAGAGTCTCTTCGACAAGCTCTCGGTCGGGGGAAAGATCGAGACGCCTATTCATGACGAATTCTGGGGAGCGTACTTCGGCATGTTCACGGACAAATTCGGAATCAGATGGATGATCAATTACACTTATCCGAAACAGAAATGACGATATAGGTAGGGACACTAACCGACCGCGTTTATCGGGTCAGATGGAGCGTGAACGATGAGAACCAAGTCAGGAACAGTCGACGAATATCTCGCAGCGCTTGATGCGGGAAAGCGGAAAGCATTGCAGGAACTCCGGAAGGCGATTCGAGCCGTCGCACCCAACGCCGAGGAGTGCATCAGCTACGGGATGCCCGCTTTCCGGTACGAGGGAAGAATGCTTGTCTGGCTCGGCGCCGGCACAAATCATTGCGCGTTCTATCCGGGCGGCATCGTGATGCATTACAAAGATGAACTGAAAGGATACAAGACCGGCAAGGGGACAATTCAGTTTCAGCCAGATCACCCGCTGCCGGCCGTACTGGTCGCTAAAATCGTGAAAGCCCGGATCGCCGAAAACAAGAAGCGGGCGGCGAAGGGAAAGCGATGACGAAAGACTATTGCATCCTCGAAGATGATCTGAAGCTGGTATGTTTCGAGGCAAAGACTTTTCCCGACGGCGTGCAGGAAGCCTTCAAAGTGCTGAACGAGACCTTGCCCGAATGCCGTAGCCGTACCCTCTTCGGAATTTCCTTTCCCGGAAAGAATGGAAAGATTGTATACAAGGCCGCCGCGACAGAGTCGTCTGAAGGCGAGGCAGAAAATCTAGGGCGGGAAAACTTCATAGTCCGGGGCGGCACTTACATCAGCACGTACATCGCCGATTTCATGAGAGACGAATCCCGGATTGGCAAGGCATTCCGTGAACTGCTCGCCGACCCTCGCATCGATCCGAACGGATGCTGCCTCGAGATGTATGTTAATGGAAAAGATGTCAGATGCATGGTGAGGCTTGACCCGAAAGAAGCAGACAATGAAACGGAGGCTTTGTGAGAAAACTCGTCTTGGCGAACAACATTTCTCTCGATGGCTTCGCCGACCACACGATTGCTATCGCCGATGATGAACTCCACGACTTCTTCAGCGGACTGCTCGACGAAACCGGTATTGAGTTGTTCGGCCGTGTAACTTACCAGATGATGGAAACCTTTTGGCCTCATGCGCACGAGAGATCGGAA
>JAJYRM010000223.1 GCA_021794075.1 Bacteroidota bacterium
ACACCACGACGCCTCTCTCTAATCTTGTAGAGAGGACAGTATCTTTAATGGCGAGACCCGGTATAGACGACGGATATTCTACGTAAAGTCTCAGCTTCTTTTGCTGAGCAACATGAAGGAGTCGTTTGTCTATCGAGGTTTTGCGTCGCGGATAAGAATCGGCAAGTATCAGGACCCCGGTTCCCTCGGGAGCATTCAAGATTGCTTCCTTCGGGGTACCGTAGCGAGTCACGGCTATCTTATTCTTCAGCAAAACCGCATACAGATTGTTGTTCGAGCTACAGGACAGACTGATTTCAGTCGCTTCTGCGGTCGAGTACATAGCTGTGGACGAAAGCATCATACTTATGATTAAACTCTTAACGAGCCATTTGGTCTTCATCAATCGTGTTTCCTTAAGTGGTCATTTCTTTGAATGGATTCTCGCGATGTCACAGTCGGTTATTTGATACTATTTAAGTAAAAGCATTTTCTTCGTCATTACATTGAACCCTTGTTGCAGCGTGTAGAAGTAAACTCCGCTCGAAAATCTATCCAAGTCGATGTTGTACTCGTACTTGCCTGGCCGCTTGGATCCTTCGTCAACAACTTCAACCAACTGTCCGAGCACGTTGTAAATCTTTAGGCTCATGAATCCGCTCCTTGCCAAACTCACATCGATGGTTGTCGATGGGTTGAAAGGATTGGGATAGTTATTTCCGAGATTGAATTCTTCTGGCGCGCCAGTCGTTGTGGATTTAACGCCCGTTACTTCCACGGATCTTTTCAGCATCACCGCATCGGCGACGACGTAATCGCTGGTATTCGCTCCGGGCAATGAAGAAAGCGATATCGTATACTGCCCACCGGCGTTGAACGGGAAGTCTCCAATGTTCACCCAAGTGCCGAGACTCGATTGTTGCGAAATGTAAACAGAATCGGCCGCGATATCATTCTTGACGATGTAGAGACACCTTTTTGAAACCGCGACATCGACTGGGGGGATATGCGCATAAACGTCATAGTATCCGTCCTTCTGAATGGGCAAAGGTCCCCACTCCGCTTCCACTGCGGGGGAAGACTGCTTCGCTAGCCAGAACTCTCCGTCTATCGCAGTAGAGCTTGTGTCCTGAATCCACACACCGGACAATCGCAGGAACAAGTTCTGCGTCTGATCATCAACGATAACTGTTGTGCTATCCGGATCATAATCCATAGCCTGTGAAAGGCTCAAGGTGTCGTAGGAATCATCAACAAGATTATTCACATTCACGGTGAAGGGTACCCCTTGCTGGACTGCCGGAATCGTGATGTGCAATATCGTGTTATCGACAGGATCGACAAAGGAATTCAGATTGGATCCGCCCAACGACGTGGAGATGGAAGTCGAGGGAGACAACGGATCGAGCAGCGGATTTGAGAATTTAAGGAGAACCGTTTCGCTGTCCGGCACCGCATGATCGCTAAGGACAAATTGATTCGCGCGCCTGAACCGGAAAGCATTCGCGATCAAGTTGCCGCCGCCTGTCCCTGAGAGCTCCACACTTACGATATCCCCTGAATTCAAATAGACTCTATCTATGTAGTTCCACGAATTCAAATCCGATTTTTGATCGAGTGTATCGACTTGTTCAAGGTTCGAGGCGACGACGTGAACCTCCACCTGTCCACAGTTGGACGACGAATCACCTGGCCAGTAACCGTAAAGGTCGTAGCTGCCACTGCGATAGATTCTCTGGGAAAAAATCGCCGTATCGCCAGCAACCGCCGGAGCCTCCATGTACGTTCCGCCGTACCCGCCTAAGCCGCCGCGCTGGGCGGTCCACGATCCGGTGGTACGAAATACTCCGCCGCCGTAATTATCCATTATCAGGTCGTCGAACGTCGGGAGGGTTTTCTCCGGAAAGATCTGTGACTTCAAAGTTGAAAACGCGCCGGGGTAAGAGACAAGATAGCCGTAGTACCAGATCACGACACCTTCGGCGCCGCTCTTGGTTGCGTCAGTCATTTCGGTTAGCGCATTCGAAAATGAACCTGCCGTACTAATATCTACGCCAGGAAAGATTTGGAAACCGTTTGGGACGTAAGTATCGGAGACGCTCAATTCCGTGTTGAAACTGCTCGGAGACAGGTAAAGCATCGGTTCCATCACATCCACGTATCCGCTGTCGGCCCACACACTCCACGCTTCAAGTGAATAACTGGACATGTAAGGTGGAGGGACGGCGGCGCTAACGACACATTTCGGATTCACGCTTTTCACGCTCTCGTAGATCCTTCTTACTACGTTCGTAACTTCTTGTTGCCGCCATTTGAACCACGCGACGTCGTAGTCGGGAAGCGTTAGTGGGTCTGGGTTGCCCGTTTCTTTCATGAACAGAGCCCGCGCCGTATCGCCGTACCAGCCGGTAGTGTCGTTTTCAATATCAGTTTCTATCCCGTCTATGTCCGGATAATTCGCGGCCACTTCCGTCTCGAGATTGACCACAAAATTCGCGGCTCCGGTAACTGTCGGGTCGATTTCGAAACTGTAGCCCGATCCGCCGCTTGAAGGGAAGTAGTGTTCCGTTGTGTCGCGCGGTATTGCAGTCCAGTCGGGATGTTTGACGAGAATAGGAGGAATCTGAGTAGGGCTGCCGGCAACGGACAACAGAAAAGGGCTCGCGAACCAGGCAAAGACCTGGATTCCGTATCGGTGCGCAATGTCTATGACGGTCTTGAGTGGATCGGTCCCCGCGAACGTCGGATTTTGAAGAACACCACCGACATTTTCCATTACGGTGCTGGGAAAGATCGTCTCTCCGTGGGTATACACTTCCACATATATGACGTTGACGTTTGCGGCGCTCAAATTCCTGATCATGGTCTCGATTGCACCCGGCCCGCCCGTCAAATAGTTCTCGCTTATCCACACTCCGCGAGTCTGTGGTGTCGGAAGAGTTTCTGCCGCAGCAAAATTACAGTAGCCCGTGATGAGGATGGAGATTAAAACAATCAGTTTCTTCATTTGACGAGCACCATTTTGCGTTCAACGCTTCTTCCGCCTGCAACGAGCCTGTAGAAATACACTTCGCTCGCTAGCCCGCTTCCGTTGAACTGCACCCCATAACTACCGGGCTGTTCCACCTTATCGACAAGTGTCTCCACTCTTTGTCCCAACACATTATACACTCGAAGTATTACCAATCCGACATCCGCAACCCGATATCCGATATTCGTCGTCGGATTGAATGGATTAGGATAGTTTTGAAAGAGAGCGAATCCTTTCGGCACTTCGATCGTTTTTTTTATGGCAGCTATGCCGCTCCCGGTTGAGAAAGAATCCACCGCCGAATAAGGACTCGTGAGCGCGCTTGTCGAGGCGATAACGCGCCAGTAATATTTCGTGTTTGGATCGAGCGGTGTCGATAAAGTCGCAGACGTATCGGCCAAAGTCGTATCT
>JAJYRM010000089.1 GCA_021794075.1 Bacteroidota bacterium
TGGTCGCCAGGTATATAAATCGTATCCTGACTCGCAGGCGCCGTTATGCCTGTCGCGTTTACCTTGCCGAAATGGAATCTTGGTCCGGCATCGGCATAACCGACGATTGCCATTCCGAGGAATAGGATCAGTAGCATTTTTGCTTTCATGACTTCTCCTTAGGATTTTATGTTTGGAATTAGATGTTAAATGAACTCCTCCTGAAAGGCTCCATTTGACGTTGTTTCCTTTAGGGAGGCACGCTGACCGCAGTGTCGTTGGTCTGTCACGCTCTATCATTCGGCAGGCCAACTCGACTCATCATTCCAGATAGTTCTTGTGAACAATCAGTTTCAGTCATGTTGTTGGAACCCTGTGCGACTGGAATCCGGGTCTAATTAGAAAGGAAATTTGGCTGAGTTTCCCGAACATTTCCCTGTGGTTCGATTGATGCATAGTTATGATCCCGACTTTATGTACACCCGGTGCATGCAATCCGTTTATTGTTTCACCCAAGCTTGAATTTGCAGTTGACCCCGCATTGCCTAACTGCTCAGAGTTGGTCGATGAGCTATCGCCCCGGAAGAAGCCGTGAAAGAACATCGGGTGAATGACGCGCGCATTTGGCAGGCGAAAGCGTAAATGGCGCTCCCGAGACAAGTCAGGCTGAACAACAACCTGTTGCGTGGACGCAAGCTTCGGAGGTTCCGACGCGCGCCTCTGTTCGAGCATCGAATGGTTGAATTTTACAGACTTACATCCGACTTTTCCCCGACCGCTCGGAGTATCGGAATAAATAGAAAAGTGCGTGCGCCTCATCGATCTTCCGAAAATATTCGTGCTTTGGTATTCTAGAGATGAAAAGAACTCAACGACGCTATCTTCGTTGGAGGATACAATTTAATTGGCGCAATGTCAAGGACTACGAGAGGACCAGCGCCCGCCGGGAATGCAACGGTTCACGAATCTCTAGAATTCAATCGGAAAACTAACCGTTACCTTCATCACCTTCGTCGAAGCAGATCCAGCTTCTTCGAGTTCTGATGATTAACAGTTTTTCCCGCCGCATCACTGTAGGCGTACCACCATCTGCATGCGCCACTTGTCGCCCAAATCTAGGCTTACGGTCTGCTTCACACTCCACGGTCAAATACGTCGGAGAAGAAAGCGCCCTTCGCGATGACGAACTCAATTCGTCAAGGACGATATCGGAAGCGGATCCGCCCGTAATATCTTTCTAATTACTTCACCGGAGGTGTGTAGTTACGGCTCCTGAGATTTTTACGATTGCCGCCGACGACGCGGGCACTAAGATTCTACAGGCTCGCAAATTCGTCGTATTCACTACCATCCATCTCCCATGCCATGAAGTTGAACTCGAAATTTGCGCCCCACCCAGTGTAATGCCGGATAAATCGGAGACAACATTCCCGGGAGCTCTGAGATACATAACGCTATCTGCCCTACCGGGTACTCTTATATTGACTTCCGCATCGCGTTTTGTCGGGCCGTGCTCCCTATTGATGACAGTTACAAAGAGTTCGCCGCCAGGACTGCTCACGGCGTACGCGGTCAGGTTCAGTCTGTATGGATTTGACATAGAAACGGTGTCTACCGTACCATGACCACCAATATTGAATGCAGCAATGCCGTAGCCTATCGGATAGACCTCGTAATCACCTTTCGCGTCACGATAAACGGTACCGTTATACTTCCACTGAAGCGTGTGAAAATTAACTCCTTCACAGCCTTTGGCCATGGCCCACCAGTGCATGAAATCGAGCGCGTAGAGCGCGGTCGCGAATGTGGAATAAGAATTATGATAATGCCAGGCCTCCGGCAAGCCGGTAACGTAGCTGTTCGTCTCAGTGAACCGGTAAGGCAATCCTATTGACTCTGCTGATCTAAAGTGTTCAGGATAGTTCACCGCGTCCAGCCCGGAAGACATCATGGAATCAATTAGTTCCCTCGGAGTCTTGCCTCTTGTAACTCCAGCGACGTAGTAGTGAAAGAAAATAGAAGCGACCTGGCCCGTCCCTCTTTCATCACGCGCAAAACGCACCCCCCATTTCCAACGGGCGGCATCGGGGCCACCGATGATCGCACCGGGGACCGAATCTTTCAAAACTTGAGCGAATCTTCGCCATTTAGGAAGATAAGTCGGATAATAGGCTACAGATGGATCCCATCTCTTCTTGTAATCCGGCTCGTTGCATATCGCATAGTCTGCCAACTCATTTCTGTAATGTGTCCATATATATTTCGCGATTTGGGCGTCTTCAACTGGGTCCCCCTTCGCCAAGCGCAATGAGTAAATCACCTTGACACCTGCGGCTCTCGCGAAGCCGAAGAAAGCATCGATATCGGATTCATCTGGTATCGGAATAGCCGGATTATCAACCGTGCCTCCGCCTACTCGTATGCTTTTAACTCCAAGAGTCCTGAAGAGTGTAAGGAGCTGCACGTTGGTCGAGTCGAAGAAATAGCCGTTTACTCCCGCGTAGTTGGGAAGCAGACTACCAGTTTCAAAACTCAAGCCGATGAAGTCTGAAGGAATAGTCCTTCCCTTCACTACTGTATTAACCGCCAAAGTCACCGGCGCTTGAGCAAACGAAGAACATTTGAAGAACAAGAGAGCCACAATGGCCGTTAATAAATGTTTCATCAATCCGTGACCGCACTTTCTGATCTTTATTATACTATCGTCATAAATGCTCACTCACAATAGACACATTCGATCATCTCTACCTTTGGGGCGGCAAAACCGCCGGAAGCTCGTAAGAGTTCATCCGGTCCCGTCAAGAATTCAACACCGCACAATGACCGCCGAGGTCTCGAGATTAGCAGACTCAAGGCTATCCCCGCGGCCCGACTTGGGATCGCGGCGCGCTTGATTCGACTGGATTGAAGTCGACGGGCGATTGAACGCGAATGACCTTCATGACAAGTACGCTTGAATTACTGCTGTTATATCCGCCAGCAAAATGAATGTAAAGGATCGCTCGCGCCGTTTCAAGTGCTTGAAGGCCAAAGACCTATCAAAAGATCCATAAGCCCTCACATATGTAGAACTCAGCCTTGACGGAACCCGAAGGGATACGTTCTCTATTAAAGGTAGTATTCGATAAGGGTCTACCGAAGCCGCGGTTCTGAGCATCAGGCTGTATGATCTTTTGCAGATGAACGGAACAAAGTTTGTTATCTGTGACGCTTCTTATGCCGCGCAGTCGATACAGACCTTTTTGTCTCCCTTGATACGACCGTATTGCGTGACCACCATCTCGCCACATTCCTCGCAGACAAAGCCGTCAAAGCTGTGACGCGGGTCTTTGTGCTCATGGGCGAACACCTCCGATATGTTGAGTATCATTTCGTCCGGCGCGCCCATAACCTTCTCCACCAGCGGATCCACTACATGAGGCGGGACGACACTCGCCGGTACGCCCTTTTCCCGATACTCCTTGAAGAAAGGACTTTGCTTATTCGCCAGCATTGCTTCGGCCTTCGGCGTGACTCTTACTCCCCTGCCTCTTTTCTTGTCTATGAGCGTCACAGCCCATTTCCCCTTGTTAGTTTTCCGGATGTTCCCCTTTCCGAAAGTACAGCCTGTTATCACTTGAACGCCATCCGCAAAGCATGTCGCACAGTGGTTGTCGCCCAGATCGATTATGGCAAGCAGCTGCCCATCCGCCGCCCTATTGACACCGAGCGCGTTCATCGCGGCAGCGCCAACGCGCAAGCCCATCGGCATCGCGGGACATTTGTGTCCGTGAAATTGTTGACCGAACTCCAGCCAGTCTTTCGGATTGATCATTGAAATTCCTTCCTTAGTTGAAAAATATTTGAAATTGAGCGGTTGCTTCGTAGCTGGATCGATTGTTTGCACGCTGAGTACGTGCATCGACAATCAATTTCTCTTTCTGTCCGGCAAACAAATGCGAGTAGTCGATAATGTACCAGGGGGTGTTAGAACATGCCGGGATGGGTACGTTCAACTCCTCGGTCGACAGCGTTATTTCGTTTTTGGCGTCGTACGTGTATTCTCCGAGAACGTAGTAACCATAAGATTTTACATTACCGAGATCCGCCTGTATGTACTCACCTTGGATTTCCCATTTTTCAGATTGCAGATGCGTCTCGAGTCCCCAGCGAAAGTCCTTGCCGGTGAATGTCGTACCATTCCCCAGAATAGCCGGGAACGACATTGCCTGCTTATCACCGTATGCGACTGAAAAGCCGGAAGTCCATGACAGTTCGCTCGAAAACCGGATCTCGTAAGTAGTCCTGTCCGTGTACAGCAACCTTCGGTCCTCGTTGCATTTTGTGTTGCCGCCGTTGCCGTTGTAGACTCCGAAGCTCGTGTGAAATCCTGTGCCTGTGGGTTGAAGCACAAATTCAGCGCCTATGTCGCGGGCATAGGTGGACGCCGTCGGGATCAGCGTATTGTCGACTGCGGCCCTCTCGATTATCGGGAGATACGCATCGCTCTGTGATCTCTCCAAACTAAAATCCGGAACAAACTGCCCACCTTTGACAAATCCGAAGGGCAATCGGTATTGTGCGTAGACATCCTGGAGCATGAAGGTCCCGCTCGTCTGGTACCTGAAAATCCCCTGCATGCGAAAAGACAAGTTGCTGTCGACGGGTGTCGGGCCGGCTACCCACATCTTCGCCCTGCGTATGGAGAAGCCTGTATTTGAACGAAAATCGTCGGAGAATCTGGTCTGCAGATAACCGTTCCATGCTACCTTCGGTTGTGCGAACGAAGCCCCGCTCATCATTATGAAGAGAGCGGACGAAAGGAAGAGGATTCCAGGTAATGTTTTCATTTGATTTGAGGTCCTTCTAAAGCACACTGAAAAAGAGTTGGGCCGCTATACCGAACAGGACAAGCGCGAATACCTGCTTGACCCTGGAGGATTTTGCCTTTCTTACAAGGAACCCGCTGCCGCCGAGTGCACCGATGAGCACCGCAATCACAAGAATCAGTGTGAGAGCCCAGTTGAAATGTCCTTGCGCGACGTGTCCGGCGAAACCGGAAAAGGATGAAAATGTTACGGCGAAAGCGGAGGTCGCGACGGCTTTCTTCGTTTCATAGCCCATCCACATAAGAAGAGGCGACATGATGAATCCTCCTCCTATTCCAAGCAGACCGGCGATGAAGCCGGCGAGACTACCTATTGCGGCACCAATGATCAGCCTTTTCTTCAGCGGCATGAGCTCCTTCGGCTCGGGGCTCTTCGAAGTGATGAGCATCCTTAATGCCACTATTACGACTGCCACAGAGAAGAGGATGAGCAGAGACTTCACGGGTATCGAACGGGATACGACGGCGCCCACCGGCGCGAAGATAAACGCGCCGATGGTCATGCCGAGACCGCCTTTCCAGTCAACAAGTCTATTGCGGAAATAAGGAAAGAGTGCGATGAGTGTTGTCAGCCCGTTGAGGAGGAGCGCAAGCGGTATAGCCACCTCCTTCACGGGAAATCCGGCCCATTTGAGGACCGGCACATAAACGATCGCGCCGCCAAGTCCGAGCATGGAGAACAAAAACGAAGCGCCGACAAACAGTACTGCAATTGCTGAGTATAACATATGTTCTCCCTTAGAGCGGCAGGTACAAGGTGGTTTCATCCTGAGTGTGACCCGAACACTTAAGACACAGATTCTTCCCGTCCTTCACCCTCAGGTACCGCTCGAAGACATATTCACCGCACACCTCGCACTTCGCTTTGTTGAATGAGCCCGGGACTGGTTTGAATTTAAAGTCAGTCACGCGCTCTACTGTGAAGAGTTCTTCTTCCGTAGCATTAAGTACCATGTCGATGACTCCCTGTGCGACTTCGGCCGGGACCTGAGACGGCTCAACACCCTGTTTGCGAAACTTGAAGAACTCGTGAGTGCCTAGTTTGTCCATAAATTCATTTCTAAAAAAAATGCGGACCGCACCTTTGGCGGGGTCATAGAAGGTTGCAGCGACTTTGCCATAGAACAGCTTGAGCATCTGGCCCTTGCCGAAAGTCGCCGAGGTGGAGGCCTGGATTCCGTCCTGCATGCAGCCCTGGGGATGGCCGACACCCATTTCTGAAAACACAAATATGTCATGGTCGTAGCATTTGTCCCTGCCAAGTTCGCGCAAAGCGACGATCCCCATCCGATATCCCATCACCGAATAGGGGCACTTATGCCCGTGAAATTCGAAAAGCCAATCGGGTACTTGAGATCTGTCTTGGCTGAATGTTTCATTTTTCGTTCGGTTGCTTGATGCTTCCTTCATTTTCATATTCTCCCTTGTTGGATTAGCAAGTAATCAGTCACTTACTGAGCTGGGCAAATTTTTTTAGTTGCCAGATCTCAGGGCGCGCCCGAGAATCGCAAGCATCTTCTTGCAGAAATTGTCGGTGTTTACGCCGCCCGGGTTAAGGACAAGCTCAATGTTCAGCGAGATCGGGATCCCCATGTAGAGCGTTGCGAAGTGATCGACATTGAGAGACTTGTCCCATTCCCCCGTGGACATTCCATCGTTCACTATCTTTTTCGCCAGACGTTTCTGCTCGTTGAGTATTTTAAGCATGCGTGACTTCAGCTCGGGATCGTTGGCGTGTGCCGCTTCGGAAAAAAGAAGAATCGTTATGCCCTTATTAGCGATTAGGTACCGCACGTGAGCGCAAAGGAATTTGAGAAGCCGGTCCTCCGCCGGACTTTCTTCGGCCGCGACGTCACGCAGCGACTTCATCAGGACTTCTTCAACTTCATCCACGACTGCAAGGATCATTTCCCTCTTTGTTCGGAAATGTCTGAAGAGCGCGCCTTCACTGACGCCTACCCTTTCCGCGACTTTCCTCGTCGAGAGATTATGCATTCCCTCCTGATCAATAATGGAGAGTACCGCCTTCTTTATCTCTTCCTGTCTTATTTCAGTCGGTTTTCTTTCCATTTGAACTTGGTCCTTGACATGTAAGTGAGTACTCACTAAGTTAATAGGCAAAAACAGGCGAGTCAAGGCGAAATCGGCAGACTTTGCGATATCTTGAAATAAATCCTGCATATAGTATAGTCCGTGAAAGCGATACAGAATCCACAGCTCGACTTGGCTGCAGACATGCGTAATACATCGGGACCGTCCAAAATAGTTTTATGAATATATACTCCTTCCCTGCAATTGCGGCATTTGTAGTTAATTTCAGCACCGCCTTCATCGTGTTCTTCGGGAACACTGGGTCAGCAGTAAACCGGTGGGCATCGGCGCTCATCCTCAGTTTTGCCATCTGGAATATCTCCGAGATATTCATATTGGCCAGCGGAACGGAACAGGGGGCGACTCTCGCCGCGCAAATCCTCTATCGAATTTTCTTCCTCATGCCTGCGATTTACGTAGCTCTGGCGTACCACTTTCCGAAATCATACAACAAGTTGGCGACAAGCGTGCTCTTCCACGTCGCTCTCTTCCTGTTTCCTGCCATCTTATTGGCCTCGTCATTTCCAAATTTTCACATAGAGCTCATTCCGTTTTCGGGAGCCGGCAGCGTCTACTATTACAGAATCATCCTGCGTCAGGATTTTCAATCGATTTCGCTGTTAACGACATTCTTTGTCTATCTCTTATGGGGTACTGCGGTAGTAATCAGAAAGTACCGTCTGCTGCAAACCACTACTCAGAAGAGACGTTCACATATATTCCTCCTAGGTGGTGCCGCACAGTTCGCTTTTTCAGTGTTAGCGTTGAACCAGGAACGGGTGATTCCAGGTACTCTTTATCTTTATATCGCCTCGACGCTCCTCTCGGCCGGTGCCGGAGCGATATTCGCCACCGCAGCACTTCAAGGGAAAATATTCAAATCAAAAAGTTCATTCAGGAACGGTCTGGCGTACTCGATCGCGTCGTCTATCATTCTGGCAATCTACTTTCTCGGCGTGCAGGCGGTGACGGAGGGCCTCCTGAGTTACCTCAGAATCAGCTCGTACGCGGCAAATGCCCTTTTTGTTCTCGTCCTGGTAATTCTCATAAGGCCCCTTGAACAGAGGATTCATGGTGCGATAGAAAACGTTACAAGCAAGGACATAAACAAATACCGACGAAGCATGGTCGGCTTCTCGCGCGATCTTTCTAACTATCTATCCACCTCGGATCTTCTTAAACGAGTCGAATCTTTCTTACTGGGTCAATTCAATATCCAGGAGATCATGATATTTCTGAAAGACGACGATTCGACGAGCTTCGGGGAATGGAAACGCAATGCTGGCAGCGTTGAGATAAGGACCGATGAGTTTATCGTCTCAAGGCTCGCACAGCGGAGAGGCCCGATCGAGTTTTACGACGTCGACAGACACAAGGTCGGCGATATCTTGTATTCGTATTTGAGCTCGCATAAAGTTAGGTTGCTATTCCCTCTGTTTGCAGAAGACGATCTATTCGGTATACTTGCGATCTCGGCCAGAAAATCGGGTGGCAATTTCTCTACGGAGATGATAGACGCGATAATGATATTCGCTAACGAAGTGGCAACTGCATTCCAGAGGAACAGAATTATCGAAGAGATTCGTCGACAGGAACAGGAAGAATTCCGGGTTCGACACCTTGCCTCGCTTGGACAATTGACCGCCGGTGTGGCGCACGAAATAAGGAATCCACTTAACGTCATGTCGGCGTCGGCACAGACACTATTGAAGAAGCAGCTGACTCGCGAGGAAGAGAAAGAACTTAAGGAGTTCATAGTGGATGAGGCCGACCGGCTGAACAAGATTCTTACCGATTTTCTGAACCTCGCTAAACTAGGTCCACCAAAGTACGAGCATGTTTCACCGGAGGATATCCTCCGGCGGGTGCAAATGGCTGTAATGGCCTCCGCGGGTGAAGTCAACGTGCATGTGTCGCTTGATGATGCTCCACCCGAAATCATCGTTGACAGGGACTTGCTCTACCAGCTCTTGCTCAATTTGACGATGAACGCGATAGACGCCGTAAAAGAGAGATGCAAAACAAATACGCATTTCCGCTGTTCAGATGGAAAGGTCGCTCTAACATTCAAGGTAGACGACGGCGTTCTGAACCTGTCCGTGTCAGATAATGGCATAGGTATACCTGAAGAAAGCGCACAGAAGATATTCGACCCTTTCTACACAACAAAAGATACCGGCACGGGATTGGGGCTTAGCATTTCCAACAACATTGCCGAAACGCTTGGCGGTCGTATCGAGTTAGAATCGAAGCCGGGGCGGACGGTATTCAGTTTTACATGCATGATGAAAAAGGATGGGGGCTGATATTATGCGCGAAAAGCCGACACTCCTCATAGCGGACGACGAAGAGAGAGCATGGAAAGTCCTGAAGATAAATTTCCAGGATCGGTACGACGTGCTTGTTGCGAGGGACGGCGCCGAAGCGGTGAAGACTCTCGAGAAAGAGCATGTCGATGTCCTACTGACCGACGTCAAGATGCCGAAGATGACGGGGACGGAACTGCTTGGATATGTGAAAGAGAAATACACATGGCTTCCGGTCGTGGTTATGACCGCGTTCGGAAGCGTGGAAGACGCGGTGGCGGCCATGAAGGCCGGGGCGTACGACTATATCCTGAAACCCGTCAAGATCGAAGACACCGAAGCTGTGATTAGAAGAGCCATGGAACACAGTACTACGCTCCAGGAAAACATCGCGCTCAAAGACAAATTGAAATCGTACGAAGTCCCGCAAGACATCATTACGATCAATCCGGAGATACGTTCACTGCTCGGGCTCGTGAGGGAGGTGGCTGCGACCGACGCGTCCGTACTCATCGAAGGAGAATCCGGTACCGGCAAGGAGCTGTTCGCGAGGGCAATTCACCGGATGAGCGATCGTTCCGGTGGACCGTTTATCGAGGTTAACTGCGGCGCAATACCGCACGAGCTTTTCGAAAGCGAGCTCTTCGGACACGAGCGAGGAGCGTTCACCGGGGCGGTCGGCATGAAGCGCGGCAAACTGGAGATGGCTGCCGGAGGTACGATCTTCCTGGACGAGATTGGTGAGATGCCTCTCGATCTTCAGGTGAAGCTCCTCCATGTACTTGAGAACAGGCAGTTCACGCGCGTCGGCGGGACGACTTTCCTGCAATCGGCCGCGAGGGTTGTCGCCGCCACAAACAGAAATCTGAAAGACGAGATTGATGGCGGGCGCTTCAGGAAGGATCTTTACTACCGGTTAAAAGTGGTTTACCTGCAGGTTCCGCCGCTCCGGGACAGGAAAGAAGATATACCGTTATTAGTTCAGCATTTTATCTCGAAGCACGGAGAGACGGCGAAGAAGAAAATCAGCGGCGTTGAGTCGAATGCAATGGAGATATTGAGACTTCATGCCTGGCCCGGAAACGTGCGAGAGCTCGAGAATGTCGTGCTACAGTCGATGATTTTCACACGGGGAGGGCAAATCACTGCAGATTCTCTTCCCTCAGAAATCCGTGAAGCTGTCGGAGCTGTAACTGATTACGTGCCTTCCACAAAAGAAGAGCTGCAGAAAGAAAAGATCAAGCGAACCGAAAAAGTCTTAATGGATCTTGAGAGAAGCTTCCTTCTAAAACTAATTGAAGATGCGGGCGGAAATATATCCGAGGCTGCACGTCTCAGCGGGTACGACAGGCGACAGCTGCAGAATCTAATAAAGAAGCACCAGCTCGACATGACAAAGCTTAGGGACGGTTAGGAAGATGGCGTGACTGACGTTTCTGCGAAGGCACATCAGAAGAAGTATATAAGCGTGAACGCGTTCTCACCGCTGTGGAACCACTAAGGCACCAAAACACAAAGGAAAACAATTCGAATAATATTCTCCGTGCCTTTGTGCCTTGGTAGCTACAATGTGCTTGGTCCTACAGTATCATCCGCTTGATGCCGTCTTTGATGAGCGGAACGTTGAAGTTGATAAGGAAACCAAGACGCTTGCCTGTCAGTTTCAAATATGTAAGCAACTGGGCTTCATGGACTTCAATTGTCCTCTCGACTGCCTTTAGTTCGCAGATGATTTCTCCTTCGACAAGCACATCCAATCGCAGACCTTCATCGAATACCAACCCATCATATTCGATGGGTATAACAACTTGCCTCTTTATCGACAAATCTCTCTTGATCAACTCGTGGCAGAAGCATGGCTCGTAGACCTTCTCCAAAAGTCCCGGGCCAAGATTCCTGTGGACACTGTAGGCCGAATCTACAATCTTCTTCGCTACCAGCTCCAGATTCTCCGGGATTGGATTATGCATCTAACGCCTCACTGCTGACGGATGAAGTTAACCACTAAGACACCAGGACACAACGGAAAGCAGTTTAATCATATTCTTCGTGCCTTTGTGTCTTGGTGGTTACCCTCTTTTTGCAGCGCGAAACTTGATTTCCCAGATCTTCCCACAATAGAACGCTACATTCAACAACTCAAATCGGTGGCTGCGAAACTCCATTTCCCAACTTCTCTTCGTACTCGTAATAATTCGGCCCAATTGAACTGAATTTGACAATCTAAGTGGCGGCACGCCGTTTGGCCTATAGGCTTGTGCATTCTAAAACCATAACACATCGGAGCAGTAAGATGAGAAGAAGACTAAGCTACCTGCTTGTCCTGCTAGTGTTTCCGTTCCTACCCCGACTCGCTCAAGCACAGTTAGGGTATCGTTCCGTTTTCGGAGTCCAGAAAGGAGTTCTCGATCCCGGAAATCTTTATTTCGATTTCACCGGAGACATGGCAAACCATTTGAAACTTTATGATCAGGCGAAAAACACGTACGTCATCAAACCTTCCACGACCGTTTTCAACGACGTCGCATTGAACAGTTTCGTCGGATACGGACTGACACGGGACCTGACTGTGTTCGGTGAAATTCCGCTGCGATCCGTACACGTGTATTCGCTGAATCCGACTCTTACCGGCAAGGGATTCGGCGACTTGCAGCTGGGCGGTACACTGAACTTCATCAAAGATGCGAGAGGGACCGACTTAGACGCTACACTTTCAACCACGCTTCCAATCGCCGCGGACACGCCTCCGGGAAAGTACCAGTACGCGTTGGGTGTAAACGCAATCCAGTTCACCGGATCAGCTGATGGCTACAGCCCCATTGGAACGTATGGGCTCCTCTACTCGGCGTACTATAACCTGGTTGGCAACGACGGTTCTCTGAACTACGGTGACTGGACAGGGGCTTACCTCCTCGTCGAAAAATACACATCGACGCCGTTCGGGAGCTTCACCTTCGACGCCGGGCTCAACGGTGCTTATAAATTTGACGACAGAGTCTCAGGAAACCCCGTGGCGAATTCATACGATTACTACCTGAACGTGCTCGCCGACATAACCTACTATTATAGCCACGGTCTCGACTTCAGAGTCGGAGTACCATACACGATTTATCAGAAGAGTGCCTGGTTCACCGGTTACTCGGTGCTCCTCGGCGTGGAATATCAACTTGGAAAATAATGATGAAGCAAAGGACAAAGTCATGAAGACAAATACTACAAAGGTTTCCAAAGTGTCGGTCGGGCTGGCCGCAATCGCTATGTTAATGATCGGAGGATGCGCTCAGGACCCGCCGAAGTATCAGAATCTTTTTATGGGATACATAGAAGACACAGAGGTAAACGTGACGACGAGGATCCCGGGCAAGATTACGGATATATACGTCCACGAAGGACAGTATGTGAAGGTTGATCAGAAGATCGCTCAGCTCGACAATCAAGACATGCTCGACAATCTGTCCGCCATGAGGGCTGAGCTGACGAATATCGGCAGGAACAGAAAACGACTTCAAAACCTCTATGCTGTGGGTGCGGTACCTCAGCAGAAGCTGGACGAAATTGAAACTGCTTACGACGTCGTCAGCAACAAGATGGCCGCCCTTCAGAGCAACATCAACGACATGACAATCACGTCCCCAATCGCCGGGAAAGTAAATGTCAGGGTTCTGGAGCCTGGACAGATGATGGCACCGGGGATGCCGGTTGTCGTTGAGACGGATACTTCCATATCGTGGGCGCGGTTCAGCATACCCGAATCGTACATCAACCAGATACAGCTGGGTAAAGTCCTGACGCTGACGACCGGCATTGGAGGAGTGAACTTTCTCGCCGAAGTGGTCCAGATCCTCCCGATGGCGGACTTCGCGACAAAGGTGCCAACCAACCTGCAGGACGAAAGAGACGTGCGGGCATTTTCAGTAAAGTTGAAAATCCTCAACAATAAAGACCAAATAAAACCTGGAATCTATGTTTACCTCAGGCTTGCAAGTCCCAGCGCTCAGGTAGCACTCGGAGGTGGGAGCCATGAAACCAATTAAGATGCTGGCACAAATCATACTGCGAACGCTTCTCATCGCGGTTATCCTCACTTTCTTTTTCAGCATGATGGCTGGGATGTATTACAACAATGCCCCCAGACACATCCGGACCGCGGTTGTGGATGAGGATCAGTCACCACTGAGCAGGTCCATCGTGTTCGGCATAAGGTCGTCAGACGTTTTCGACGTCGAATATGCGCCGGTAGACTATCTCGCACTGCAAAATCTGATAGCACAGGGGAAGGTCGACGCCGGTGTCGTAATACCCCATGACCTTTACAAGAATGTGCTTAACGGAAGGTCGCAAAGAATACTGGTAGTGCTTAACGGCTCTGCAAATCCCAGTGTTCCAAATCTCGCGCTCGGCAACATGAATATGATTGTAAATACTATTGCATCTCAGCTGCAATTGAAGGTACCGGTTGAGGATCTAGGCTCGATACCGAACTTCCGGCATCAGATGATGCCGCTTCTGACAGTTAGTACCAGGGCGTTCTATTCACCTACGGTAAACATGGAATCGTCGATGCTTCCGGCGTTCATGGGCCTCGCGATGCAGGTGGTATCCCTTGTAATCATCGTTCTTTTGCTCAACGTGAACCTGAAACAATTCCGTGAAAAATTCCCGAGTGCGAAGGTCGCAAGGCAGCTTCCCGTGAAGGCTGTGATCATGCCTGTGATCCTCTCATGGTTGATTGTTACGACGGCAATAGCGGTGGCCTTCTACTCCGTAATGGTAATGTTTGCCGTTCCGCTTCCCTCGAATTTCTGGAATGTTGTCTTTGTGATATCGGTGCTTGTTATGGCGATGGAGAGCATCTCGCTATTCTTCTCGCTTAATATCAAGAGCATCGTCACATTGGTTGCCATTTACACGCTCATCGTTCTGCCGGCATTCTTGTATTCCGGATTTCTCGTGTCGTTCCAGCAGATGCCCGCTTTCCCGAGAATGGTTGGAGGCTGGTTTCCACTGAGGTATTACCTCGAAGCGCTGTACGGAGTATTCAACCGCGGGCTGAGCGTCGCGGATGTCGGCAACTATCTTAATTCACTTTACTATTTCATTGGCGGGTTCCTGCTGCTTTCGCTGCTGTCCATCTTGTTAGGAGCCTTCGAAAGAAGGAGAATCATCTCATCCGGCGACACAAGGCATATTTCGGGTACCCAGCCCAGGGAGATTCTGTCATGATGAAACTTATGAAGGTAACCTTAGCGGCGATCCTTATCCTCGCGCTGACTGCAAGCGCACAGGAGACACGTCAGCTGACACTCGATCAGGCAATCGATATCGCCATAGGAAACAATCCGCTTGTCAAGGCAAAGAAGGCCGACGTCAAGGCGGCAGAGTCCAAGATGGAACAGGCCCGGTCATTCGAAGTGCCCACCGTAAATCTGATGTCACAATACTTTTATGCGAATAATCTGCCCGGAATGTTCTTGCAGGGACCTAACCAGATTCCCGTGATGACGTCAAGCGGTCCGGTATCCGGCGAGTATGTAGTCACAAGACCGATGGCGCCTTTCGCGGATGAGAACAGGGACGTGTTCACCACAGACATAAATCTTGTCTATCCGCTGTATACAGGCGGCAAGATATCGAAAGCAAACGAGAACGCCGGCATACTGAAAGAAGCGGCAACGTCGGATCTTGATGAGCAGAAAGACCAGCTGGTGCTCAATGTGACGACCGCTTTCGACAATGTCCTTTTGCTCGAAAAAGTCATAGATGTGAACAGGCAGGCATTAAGTCAGTTCGAGAAGCATCTGGAGCTGGCAAAACAGGCATACGCTAATGGAGTGCGATCTGAATTTGACGTCCTCACCTTCGAAAGCAAGGTCGACGAATTCAAGGCGAGGCTTGTCGACTTCGAAGGCAAACTCGATCTTGCGGAGTCGGGACTGAAGTCGCTCCTCGCGCTACCGATATCGGAACAGATAGAATGTGTAGGCGGACTGCAGCTGCCGGACTCCACCGCCCGGACGGACAGTGTCGACATTTACTCGTACGCAATCGCTCATAACTACCAGCTGAAGAGCCTGCGGCTCAAGAAGCAGATGCTTGGCAATTTGAAAACAATTACTGCCGCCGGGATGAAGCCGACGATTTTCCTCTTTGGAAACTACCACGTCTACCACGGTATGGACTTCCCTCCCTACGATAACGCGTGGAGGAACGGACTCGCGGCAGGAATAGGCCTCTCAATGCCAATCTTTAATGGTAACCTGACAAAGGGCCAGGTGGATGAGGTCGATGCATCCCGGAACATGGTGGAAGACTACGAGGAAGGAATGACGATAAAACTTCGGTTCGATATAAAGAATGTACTTATCAATATCGAGAACCTGCGTGCCAGGATGAGCGCTGAGGAAGTCCACCTCCAGGTCGCAAGCAAAGCCCATGAGATCGCGAAGGTGAGCTACCAGAACGGAATCATTACCGCAACCGAGCTTAACGATGCCGAGGTCCAGGTGGCAGCGGTTCAGACTTCCATTCTCAATTTCCAAAAAGACATACTTCTGGAATACGCGGAGTTGAATTATCTCGAGAGCAAGAGTGCGCAATGAAATCGATCCATCATAGATCTGCCACACAGGTATTTGAATTCGAACAATCTGTTAAAATATCGGAGAATATCGTGAAAACACATTTTGATGTAGTAGTTATCGGAGGAGGACCTGGTGGAACTCCTGCCGCAATTGATCTGGCCGCCAGAGGCAAGAAAGTCCTGCTCGTAGAAAAGAGCGGGAAACTCGGAGGGGCGTGCCTGTTCATTGGCTGCATCCCGTCTAAGATAATTAAGCACTCTGCCGATGAATACTACTTCGGGAAGGTGCGGGGATCGGAAGCAACCCAGTCGCACGAAGTGCGGGACAAATACTGGACAGAGATACGCAGCAACATGGAGCGGATCCTAAGTTCAAGATCGGGGGCAGCCTATAACGGTATTCAGAAGCTTAAGAACCTTACCCTGGTCGGCGGTACCGCACGGTTTGTTTCAAATCACGAAGTGGAGATTACGGGCAGCGATGGTGGAAGTATGATGGCAGAGTTCGATTACGCCATCATAGCGCCAGGTGCCTCGTCGACGATACCACCTTTCAAAGGAAACGCGACCGGTGAGCTGCTCACAAGCGAAACGATATTCAGCCGCGATTCTGTGCCCGAGTCTCTCGTGATCATCGGCGGCGGACCGATCGGCATTGAACTCGCCCAAATGTTTTCGAAGCTCGATGTTAAATGCACCGTTATCGAAGTAATGGACACCATTTTGAACGGCATCGTCGAGCCGGAGTTTGTCGACGGAATAACTGCAAGGCTTCAGAAACAGGGGATTGACATTTTTACCTCTTCCCGAGTTGGTGAGGTCTCCCGTTCCGACGGCAAATTCAGCGTGACATTCTCAGGTCCCGACGGAGCCACGAGGACAATCACATCCGATCAGGTACTTGTGTCTGCCGGCAAAAAGCCGAACCTCGATGAGCTGAACCTTGCCGCGACCGACATAATGTACACTCCGAAAGGAATCGCCGTCAATGAATACCTGGAGACCAGTGTAAGCGGCATCTATGCGACCGGCGATGTAATAAATGCACCGAAGTTTGCTCATACTGCGACATACGAGGCGCACATCGTATCGGTCAACATCATGAGAGGCAATTCTGCGAGACCAGACTTTACGAAGAACTCGTGGGTTTTGTTTTCCGATCCGGAAATTGCATCAGTCGGTTACACGGAAGGCGAGGCGAGGAAGAAAGGAAAAGACGTAGTAACGGGGGTCTACGATTACAGGATCGATGCGGTCACACAAATCAACGGCGATCCGTTTGGGTTTCTGAAATTCGTGGTTGATCGCCGGACCTCCGTCATTATCGGCGTCCATATCTTTGTGAAAGATGCAGGATCGGTGGTTGGCGAGGGGGCGCTCATAGTATCCAGAGGTCTAACCCTTCGCGATGTCGCTGACGCTGTTTATCCTCACCCTACCCTTTCAGAGGCGTATGGCTATCTTGCGAAAAGGATGATGCAGGCAGAAGCTGCGAAAGAAGCGGTACGGTCCGACCCTCCCGCACAAGATTCAATACTGGCGCAATCTTCCGGGAGGGAGACTGCAGGCAGCGTCCGGATTTAAAAGGAGAACTCAGACATGTGGAAATCATGGACGAACGCGCTCCTGGGACTCTGGCTCATCTCGGCAGCATTTCTTGGCCTGGCCTCCGCCATCAATATCTGGAATGATATCACTGTAGGTGTGGTAATCGCAATAACCTCGTCGAAGATCATAAAGGATCGCGAGTGGCAGGGCTGGCTCGCGGTGGTGTTTGGCGCGTGGATAATAATTGCAGCCTTCATCCCCTCGTTGACCGGCGGGATCGGTTATATATACAACGATCTCATCTCCGGGCTCATCATCACGATCACGGGCTTTGCCTCGATGATTCGACGGGATGAAGAGAGGTTGGCATGAGACAGCAAGCTACAAAACAGCTTTGGATTTCGCTGGGGCTTCCGGCCCTAATTGAACGGAATAAATCAAACCATGAAAGGAGATAAGAAAATGAACTCGGCGACAATGATAACAGGGATATCGATTCTCACAGTAGGTGTGATATTGCTTGGATGGATCGGCTCGGCGATCGAGGATAAGCAACATCGAAGATCGACCGACCATACGCGTCATGCCTGATAATCCAATAAGAAAAAGGGATGGCTGGATGAAATACCGTAATATTCTCCAGTCCCCCTTTACCCTGGCATTAGGCGGAGGAGGCGCGCGCGGACTGGCTCACATCGGCGTTCTGAGAGCTCTTGAGAACGAAGGGATATTTCCTTCTCTCATCGTCGGCTCCAGCATGGGAGCGATCATAGGCGCCATGTACAGTCAGCTGCGCGACTCCTACCGCATTGAGGAGCTTGTGAAGGAACTGCTACACAGGGATTGCTTTACCGATTTGCGGCTAGACCTGATGCCTGAAAACTCACAGCCCGAGAATCACAGGTCGAGGAGACATCTCGTGGATTATCTTAGACGCGGCATATATTTCTCACGTGTTGCAACGCGGGCCGGCGCAATTGACAATTCCATCCTTATGCATTTTCTGTCACGCCTGTTGAAGAACGAGGATATTCGTGAAACGAACATTCCCTTTGCGGCAGTGGCTGTTAGCCTGACCACGGCTGAGGAAGTGGTGCTCGATCATGGATCCATCATACAGGCAGTAGCAGCGAGCTCAGCGATACCGGGAGTGATAACTCCAGTCGATATACATGGGAGCCCGCTCATAGACGGAAGTGTCCTGCAGGTAGTTCCGGTGACCGCAGCGAAGAGTCTATCAAAGTACC